>JACDCY010000178.1 GCA_013817305.1 Gemmatimonadaceae bacterium
CTCTCGCCACCGCTCTCGGGCTGGCTGCCGCCGGAGCGTTCGCCGCGGCCTGCGGCGAGGTCGCGGGGCTCGAGGCGACAGCCGAAACGATCTTCGATACGCTCTCCGTCTTCCCGCTCACCGGCTCCACCGCAGTGACGCCGACGGCGCTGACCACGCCGTTCGGGACGGTGACGCCGATCGGCCCCAGCGGAAATTTCGATGTCGCGTTCGACCTCGATTCCCAGCGGCGCGTGGTCATTTATCCCGTCAAGCTCATCGTGCAGCCGCTGACGGGAATCACCGATGTCGGCCTTCTCAAAGTCGCGGGCACCTTTGAGAGCGTCGAGCGGGCTCCGAGCTCGGTGTTCAACACCGAGGAGGGGCTGACGGTGAGCGTCGGGGAAGTCGTCGTGATCGAGGCGAAGCGCAATCGCTCCGGCGATCTGTGCGCCTTCTCGATCTCCCCGAACATCTACTCCAAGCTCGTAGTGGACAGCGTGTCCACGGGAACGAATGCGATCTGGTTCAGGTTCGTGGCCAATCCGAACTGCGGATTCCGCTCCTTCGCGACGGGACTCCCGAACAACTAGATGCACGACCTTCGCGCGCTTCGCGAGCACGCGGGTGAGCTGCGCGCGGCGATGCGCCGGCGCGGACAGGATCAGCAGCTCGCGCCGATAATCGATCGGGCGGTCGAGCTCGACGGCGACCGCCGCGCGACGATTCAGGCCGTAGAAGAGCGCAAGGCCGCGCGCAACGCGCTGAGCCAGGAAGTGGCGCGCAGAAAAAAGGCCGGGGAGAGCGCCGACGAGGCGCAGGCCAGCTCCCGCGCGCTGGGTGACGAGATCTCAACGCTCGAAGGCGAGCTCGCCGCATCCGAGGGAGAGCTGCGCACGCTCCTCCTCCAGCTCCCGAACTCGGTGCTGGACGACGTTCCATCGGGCGGCGAGGAGAACAACAGAGTCGTGCGCGAGTGGGGGACCCCGCGTGCCGCCGGCGGGATCGCTCCGCACTGGGAGACCGGCGAGCGCCTCGGCCTGTTCGACCTGCCGCGAGGCGCGAAAATCGCCGGCTCCGGCTTCATCGTATTCCGCGGGCAGGGTGCAAGGCTCGTCCGCTCGCTGCTCAACTTCATGCTCGATCTGCACACCGGCGAGCACGGGTACGAGGAGACGTGGGTTCCGGTACTGGCGAATCGCGCCGCCATGACCGGCACGTCGCAGCTGCCGAAGTTCGAGGAAGACATGTACGCCCTAAGCGGCGACGACCTCTTCCTGATTCCGACGGCAGAGGTGCCGCTGACGAATCTCTATCGCGACGAGATGCTACTGGAATCAGACATTCCGAAGAGCTTCGCCGCGTACTCTCCCTGTTTCCGACGCGAGGCCGGCTCGCACGGCAAGGACACACGCGGCCTGCTGCGCGTGCACGAGTTCGACAAGGTGGAACTGGTGCGGTACGCGCTGCCGGAGCGGTCGGTCGAGGATCTCGAGCTTCTTACGGGACACGCCGAGCGCGTGTTGCAGCTCCTGGAGCTGCCATACCGCGTCGTGCTGCTCGCGGCCGGCGACACCGGGTTCGCCAGCGCGAAGACGTACGATCTCGAAGTATTCGCGCCGGGCGCCGACAAGTGGCTGGAGGTGTCGTCGTGCAGCAACTTCACAGACTTCCAGGCGAGACGCGCCGACATCAGGTACAGGCCGGCGACCGGCGGCAAGCCCGCCTTCGTGCACACGCTCAACGGCTCGGGGGTCGCGCTACCGCGCATCATCGCCGCGCTGCTCGAGCACGGCCTGCAGGCTGACGGGAGCGTTCTGTTGCCACAAGCTCTGCGCGAGTACACGCGGACCGACCGGCTGACCTAGACAATGCGGCGCAGCGCTCCGGCAATGCTCGCCATCGTTGGAGTTCTCGCGCTGCTGACGTGGTACCTCGCGTACACGCAGACGGTGGTACGCGATCTGAGCCGTGAGGCATCGCGCGTGGGACTGATGTACGCCCGGGTGTACGACGCGCTGAACGACACAAACCCGGACGCCGCGAACGCGGCACTGCTCGACCTCTCGACCCAGATTCGCGAGGCAGGAGTCCCGCTCGTGCTCACGGACACATCGGGTACTCCGACACAGGCTGTGAATCTGCCATTTGACGAGCCGATTACCTCCCCGCGTGTCCGGGAGTACGTGCGCCTGCTCGATCGGCAAAACGTTCCCGTGACTCAGCCGGGTGTGGGAACCGTCCACTACGGCAACACGCCGCTGGTTCGTGGGCTCAAGGTGGTCCCGTACCTGCTGTCGGGGGTTTTACTCACGCTGTTGATCGCGGGCGTGTACGCTCTTCGCACCCGGACGCGCGCCGACCGGGAGCAGGTGTGGGCAGGCATGGCCCGCGAATCGGCGCATCAGCTCGG
>JACDCY010000179.1 GCA_013817305.1 Gemmatimonadaceae bacterium
ATTCGAGCGTGTCTTTCGAGTCTGTCACGTGTGTGTCCTCCGGTAGCTCTGAGGGTGTGGGCCTCGGCGGCCCTGCACCCAGAGAAGGGCCGTCGAGGGCCACACCCGTGACGCCCGAGTGTGTCCCGAGACTCAGGTCACTATCGTACTCCCGCGTGAAACGAAGCTGAGCCGGCCGTCACTCGCAGTGGCCCTCAGCTGGTAGAACAGCTTCTGTCCGGTCGAGATCGGCCAGGGAACTGCGATCCCCGCCGAGGGACTGGTGGGAGGAGTGGCCGTGTTCCCTGTCACGCGATTGACGTAGTTGTACGGTCCTTTAAAAAAGTTCACCGTCGGACTTTTCGGACGGCTCAGGTACAACAGCAGGAACCCGCCCGTCGTCGTGGCCCAGGAGTCCGTGTTCGAGAAAAATAAGTCGACGTCACCCGTGGTTCCGTCGGCCGAGATTCCGGCCGCAGTCGCGTCGAAATCACCGAGGTTCAGCAGCCCCGGACCGTCGTCCACGATCGGTGCTCCACTCTGAACCCGCGGCGTGTTCGAACGAATGTAATGAGCCAGCGGGCTCACGCGACGACTATCGCCGAGGCGGTTCGGTAGCAGAACGGCGTTCGCGTAGGAGAGCCACTTCCCACGCTGGACCTCGGTCAGCGTGGACGCCCACCGGTTCGCGAGCGTGCCGACAGTATTCCGCACCAACACCTGATTCGCGGTCTGCGGATCGGTCGGAACCACTCGGGATCGAAGGTACTGGCCCCCGCTGTTGTGCGATGCGACCACGCCGCCCATCGCTCCGCTCATCTCCGCGACCAAAAAAGGCTTGAAAATCACGAGTATTTCCTTCCCTCGATTCGGAACCACGTAGGCACTTCGTAAACGCCCCCTGAAAGTGTTGCAATCCTCTATATAGAGATCAAGAAGGTATCACAATTCGGCTACGTCAGTGTGAACGCGTACGCAGTGATCGGTGTCAGCCACCTGTTTTCGTGGTGGTAACGCAGCCAAGTATGGAGCGAGCAGGTCTCCCGTTCGATCCCGACGAGATCGAGCTTCGGCGTGTCTCCTCGAGGCGGAAAAAAGTGCCGCGACCAACTCAATCGACGGTTCGTGAAAGAGCAGTGATCCTGTTTCGCCAGGTACTTCACCAGATACCAGTACACGTTGTCCGCTTTCTTGATCTGGCGCACGTCCACGATCTTGGCTCCAGTCAGAGTCGCCCAGCATTCCTTGATCTCCGCATGTGGAACGTATGGAGACCGCACGACTAGGTGGTAGTGCGGCCAGCCCTTCTTCGTTAGCTCTAACACCCTGAGATATTCCCATTCTCCACGACGTTTCATCGTGCGACCGAGAGTCGCTAGAGATCGACGAGTCCCGTCGTAGGCGTGGCGGGGGCTTTCCCACCTTTTCGGGTCGACGGTGAGCGTGACGAGCCGTTTCGGCTGTGCCCCTTCCGTCCTTTTCGCGAGGCTGATAATTCTTCGCCGTCCGCAGAAAGGGCAACTCCATCGCCGACAGCCCACCGAAACGATCACCGACCGTTCCAGGGATCGCGACCAGCCAGTAAGGACCGTCGAGGTCGGGCAGATCGGGACATCACGTGGCAGGTCGCGTGTGGGAGTGATCAGGAGGGACCGTTCTCGCGACTCGCTCAACGCCGGTCCCCCTGGTCACGTTGAGTTTTACGCTTTAGGCAGGTGGTTTCTTTCAAAAAACCGGCGGGGAAGCGGACCGAGTCGCCAGCCTTCCCCGCCGACACCTCCTGCTTCCGTCGGTGCTCGGGTCGCACTCCTGCGGAGCCCTATCCCCCGACGGACTCGCCCGTGGATCAGTCGCGAGTCTTACGACCCGGCCGCGTCAGCGGTTTCCGAAGATATTGAGGAAGCTCCTCTGAAGACAGAACCTCGCGCAGCAGGAGCCTCCGCACTAGCTCACTTCGCGTCACACGTTCACGCTCCGCCAGCCAGTCGAGTGCCAGAGTGATCGATTTCGCCAGTTTCAGTGTCAGCACTGCTATTACCTTTCGAGGCCAAACGTATCACCTTCGCACCACCAGTGTTGCAACCACTCACGTGAGAAGTCAAGGGAAGCTTCCTGAATTCGGAGCCTAGAGAACTGTACGGGCGTGGCCCACTCCGCGACCAGAAAGCCTTCACGAAGTCTGGTCGCGTTCCGTCCGGTCGCCTCGGGCACTCGGGCGGTACGGATTGCCAGGCCGAGGCGACCGGCCTTCGAGCGGCAGGGAAGCCGCGAGAAGCCGGCACGAGGCCGGCCTGCTGGCCGCTTTTAGGCCAGCTTCCGGCCTTAGCCGGAACCTCTGCTAAAGAGGCTGGCCGGCACGACGCCGGCCTTCTGTGTGCTGTGCGTGCCACCGAGAGCCACGCTCACCTCCTT
>JACDCY010000180.1 GCA_013817305.1 Gemmatimonadaceae bacterium
CGCCTCGCGGCGGCTAACGCGTCACCCACCTTGTCTGGCAAGGTCCCAGCAGCTGGACCCGATCGGACCCGACCGCGCGCACCTGGCAGGAACCCTGACAAAGTCCCGATGAGCGACTTCTTCATCGACCACTCCGAAGAGGGATACGGCAGCGTGCTGGTCCCGCGAGGACCGTGGAGACCGGAGTACCGGCAGCTCTTGATGACCAAGCAGGTCATCGGCGTACGGCTGAGCTCGTCGATGGGCTGGCGCTCGAGTGACGTGACGTTCCTGAAGGAGCTCCCCGACCTGAGGGTGCTGGAGATCTACGTCTCCGAGGTGCGAGACGCGTCGGTCATCTCCTCCCTGCCCGAGCTGCGCGTCCTGGGTCTTCAGTGCGACCTCCGCTCCGAGGTTGACTTCTCCGCGCTGACCAAGCTCGAGGTGGTGAAGGCTGCGTGGAAGCCCGCACTGCAGGGCTTGTTGGGATGCACCACGCTGAAGCAGCTGAACCTCATGAAGTGGCCAGGCATCGACCTCGGAGGGCTTTCGAAGCTGACGCGCATCGCGAGGCTTCAGCTCACCTCGAATACGTTACGTACGCTGCACGGGTTGACCGAATTGCTGTCCCTGCGGATTCTGGATCTCGACGCGTGCCCCAAGCTCCGTTCGTTAGAGGACGTTGCGGGGACGCCCTCGATCCAGCAGGTGGAAGTCACTTCGTGCAGATCGGTCCGAAGCATTGCTGCGCTCTCTGCACTACGGGAATTGCGAGTCGCGATCCTCGATGACAATGCGGAGATCGATTCGCTCCGACCGCTCGCACCGTGCCACCTCCTCGAAGAACTGTCGTTCGTGGGCTCGACCCGGATCACCGATGGAAAGATCTCCGCCATCGAGCATCTGCCAAGGTTGAGGAGCCTGCGGTTCAGTCCTCGCGTCCACTACGATCGACGGCACGAGGACCTATTGTCGAGCTGAGGGATCCCCTCGTTTCGGCAGCGTAGGCGATTGGAATCGCTCCGGAATTTGACCGGGAATTTCGGCCTTCTCGCGCTGGTTGCGGCGGCATGATGAATCGCCGCGCGATGACGAGCTTCGTGAAGAACCCGTTGAGGGTCGCCGAGACGATCAATCAGATCTTCGAAGACGACCTGCATGCCCGCCGTGTGTTGTCCTTGGCCAACGGGGTGGTCGGCGTGCTGGATGCCGCGGTGCTGTCGATCCACGCGATCGGGCGCGGCTATGCGCACGCGACGAACCACAGCGAGAAGCACGGCGTGAAGCAGACCGATCGAATGCTCGGCAACCCCGGGATCGACGTGTGGTCGCTGTTCCGTCCGTGGGCCGAGTTCGTCGTGGGTGAACGCAAGGAGATCGTCCTCGCCCTCGACTGGACCGAGTTCGATGCCGACGACCACGCGACGCTCGCGGGATACCTGATCACGAGCCATGGTCGGGCCACGCCGCTGATCTGGATGACCGTGCGCAAGTCGACGCTGGAGGGCAAGCGCAATGACTACGAGTACCGGTTGATCGAGCGGATGCACGAGTGCGTCGCGTCCGACGTGAAGATCACGGTGCTCGCCGACCGCGGGTTCGGAGATCAGAAGCTCTACGCCTTGCTCCAGACCCTCGGCTGGGACTTCGTGATCCGCTTCCGCGGTGCCATCCAGGTTGAGGACGCCAGCGGCGAGCGAAAGCCCGCCGCGAAGTGGCTCCCGCCGACGGGGCGCGCGACGATCATCCGCGGCGCGCGGGTCACGCGCACGCGTGCCGCGGTTCCAGCGGTCGTCGTCGTGCACGCACCACGCATGAAGGAGGCGTGGTGCCTCGCAACGACGCTGGCGGAGCGCAAGGCGGCCGACGTCGTGAAGCTCTATGGGCGCCGCTTCACTATCGAAGAGACGTTCCGCGACCAGAAGAATTTGCGCTTCGGCCTCGGCCTCTCCGCGACGCACATCGGCAAGACGGACCGTCGTGACCGCCTGCTGCTTCTCGCGGCCATCGCCCAAGCGTTGTTGACCCTGCTCGGTGCCGCCGGCGAGGCGTGTGGTCTCGACCGCTTGATGAAGACCAACACGTCGAAGAAGCGGACGATGTCCCTGCTGAACCAAGGCATCAACCTCTACGCGGCGATTCCGATGATGGGCGACGACAGGCTCGCGCCGCTCATGAAGGCCTACGATGAGGTGGTCCGTCGTCACGAAATCTTTCGCGCGGTATTCGGTCTGATTTGAGGGGATGGCTCAGATTGTCGAGAGGACGATGAGAGTGACGAGGTGGTACGAACCACGGGTGGCGGAAGGGTACGAGTGCATCAACGCTCTTGACTCGCAAGGTTACGAAGTCTTGAGCCAACTCGATGGCCGGCCACGCGCCATGTCCTGGA
>JACDCY010000181.1 GCA_013817305.1 Gemmatimonadaceae bacterium
GTGGCAACCAGCGAGTAGTTGGCCGGGGTCGGCGCCATTGCGGGATAGTAGGACTTGCTGAAATGAATCGCCGATGACGTGCCGGGCAGGTTGCGCGCCACGATCTCGCGCATGACGGCACGCGCCGAGTCCAGCTGGCCTTCGGTGATGAAGCGGAGGTCGCCGTGCACGAATGCGGATGGCGGAACGATGTTCGTTTTGCCGGATGCGGTTCCTGTCATCATGGTCGTGTCATAGCTCACTTTTTCTCCGCCTACGATGACGCCGGGGCTGAACGAGAGAAGCGGCTGGCCGGCAAGCGCTGTCCGAAACTCCGTCAGGACGCGCGCCGCTTCGTAGATGGCGCCGTAGCCCGCGCCTTCGCGGAACATGCCCGAGCTGTGATACTGACGGGCCGTCACCGCGAGCACCCAGTCGCTGGACCCGCGGCGCGCGACGACTGCCGTGGAATCGCTCCCGCCCTCGAACGACAGGACGAGGTCGCTGCGCCGCGCGGCGCGAATCAGGTCGTCTCGCGCCAGCTCCATCGGATCGCCGGCGTTCTCCTCGTCTCCCGTGAGCACGACGATCACGTGCATGTCGTCCAGCGCTCCCACGCTCGCCAACGCTTTCAGTGCCTGCACCATCACGACGATTCCGCCCTTCATGTCGCTGGTCCCGGCCCCGGTCCCGATGCTGTCGGTCCGAACGAACTGCTGCCCTTCGCCCTCGAACACGGTATCCAGGTGTCCGATCAGCAGAATCCGCAATGGCGCAGCGCGGCCCCGTCGCCGCCGCGGCTGGCGTTCGGCGACGAGATGGCCGGCCCGATTGACGACCGGCGGCATCGCGATCCAGCTCGTTCGGAAGCCGAGCGGCTGCAGCTCGCCGGCGAACAGCATTCCGACGGCTTCGACCCCGGCCTTGTTCATCGTGCCGCTGTTGATGTTGACGGAGCGCTCGAGCAGCGCGATCGCGCTCTCGGTGTTCGCTTCGACGTGGGCGCGGATGCGCTGCTCGACGGGCGTTACCGCCTGCGTCGCTCCCGGAGTGGGTGCAGTGACAATGGCGGCGCAGAGTGCGCCGGCGACGTGGTAACGGATAGAATTGGGCATGGAGAAAGCTACGCCGGACTCGGTACGGTTGGACAAGTGGCTGTGGGCCGCGAGGTTTTTCAAGACGCGCTCCCTGGCCGCTCAGGCGATCGACGCCGGGAAGGTTCGGGTGAGCGGCGAGCGCGTGAAGAAAGCGCGCATGGTGTCAGCCGGGGAAGAGTTGTCGGTGCGAGGAGGCCCGTACGAGCGGGTGATCGTTGTGCGGTCGCTGTCCGAGGCGCGGGGCGCGGCGCCGGTTGCCGCCACCCTGTATGAGGAGACGGCAGCGAGCCGGGAGGCTCGCGAGCGAATTGCGGCGATGAACAAGGCGATGGGGCAGGCGGTCATCAAAGGCCGCCCGACCAAGCAGCAGCGCCGCGACATCGACAAGTTCCGGGGGCGCTGACCTGGCTGGCCTAAACGGGTGGGGTCGGTTAATTTTATAGGTCTATCCCAAGTAATTCCTTACCGGGCGCTTTAGTCAGCGCCGGAGCTCCGATCATGCACGCATTCATCGAAACCCAGAAAGAGTGGCTGCGGGACGACATCCCGCCTTTTCGCGCCGGTGACACGGTTCGCGTCAACGTACGCGTCAAGGAAGGCGACAAAGAGCGCCTCCAGGCCTTTGAGGGTGTGTGCATCGCACGTCGCGGCGCCGGTGTCAGCCAGACGTTCACCGTTCGCAAGATCTCGAGCGGTATCGGCGTCGAGCGCATCTTCCCCATGCACTCCCCGATGATCGGGAGCCTGCAGGTGGTTCGCCGCGGTCGCGTGCGGAGAGCCAAGCTGTACTACCTCCGCCAGCTGACCGGCAAGGCGACGCGCATCAAGGAGCGGAAGGCCAAGGTCGCGGTCCCCGCTACCGGCGGGTAAGTGCCGCGCCCCCAACCCGGAGACGGGTCGAGGGGGATGGGTGTAACCGGCGCGCGCCGGCCGCACCCGCGAAAACGATGGAGCACCATCGAGCGCGACCTCCGTGCTTCGATGGGACCGATGCTCGCCGGGGTCGATGAAGTGGGTCGCGGGCCCCTCGCTGGCCCAGTGGTTGCCTGCGCGGTGATCATGCCACCCAACGAGCGCGCCATCCCGGGCATCGACGACTCCAAGAAGCTCTCGCCCGCAATGCGGCTCAGAATGGCGCTCAAGATTCGCGAGCGCGCCGTCGCCATCTCGCTCGGCGCTGCGTCGGTGCGCGAGATTGACCGCATCAACATCTATCAGGCGAGCGCGCTGGCGATGCGGCGATCCCTCGAGCGGCTTCCACTTACGCCGGACCACGTCCT
>JACDCY010000073.1 GCA_013817305.1 Gemmatimonadaceae bacterium
CCGGCGCCATCAGCGTTCGCAGAAAGTCTCCCACGCCAGTGTTGCCGTAGTAGTTCGTGTTGCGCGGATCCTGGTGCAGAATGTTCTTGGCGATGTGGTTATGCATCTGGAATAGCAGCGCGAACGACAGCGCGTAGTCGTAGTACTGCGCGGGGTCGTCGTTGATGTGCGTCTTCGTGAGCGCATCCGCGAACTGCTCCCCGCGCGCGGCCGGAGGAACGATTCCCTGGTAGCGGCGTGCCAGCTCCCACCAGCGCGCGTTCCACTGGTCGGCCGGAAGCTCGTTCGCGTACAGCTCGTGCTCGAAGCGGGTCATCACTCCGGCGGACCACGGCATGAAGACGACAAAGTTGAGCGCTTCCCGGAGTAGCTGTGCTCGCTCGTCCGCCTGCGCATTAGCCGCGAGCAGTCCGCGGCCAACCAGAAACGGCCGCTGCATGGAGGCAAGCCCGATCATGGAGCCGATTGCCTCGTGGTACGCGCGGTTCGCTCCGCCACGCAGCACGAGCGGGACCTCGGGGCGAGAGTACGCGACGTAATAGTAGATGTGGCCCAGCTCGTGATGCGACGTCTCCCACCAGTATGAATTCGGCTCGACGCTCATCAACGAGCGAAGGTCGTTCTCCAGGTCGAGGTGCCAGGCGGAAGCGTGGGTGTTCTTCTTGTACGGGGCGTCCGCGGGGAGCGGATACAGCGATGACTTTTCGTAGAAGCTCGCCGGCAGCGCGGGAAAGCCCAGCGACTTGTAGAAGTCTTCACTCGACCGCACCACCCACTCGGACGTCTTGCCCATGAATGCGTCATTCAGACTAGGTCCGCCGGAGGCGGTGGCGAGATCGCTCCAGTTCTGGCCCCAGCGGTTGGAGAGCCAGTGTGCGGGGAGATACTCAGGGACGGGGAGGTTGTACCGCTTCGCCAGCTCGTACCTCGCCCACGTGTGCAGCTCGCGGTACAGCGGCCGGATCTGCCGCAGGAGATCGTCGTTCATCCGCAGCATCTCGTCCGTGGTCATCTCGTAGTCCGACACCTGATACGTGAAGAAGTCAGGGTAGCCGAGCGCGCGCACCGTCTGGTTGCGCAGGTTGCGGAGATTCATGATCCCCGGCTTGAGCGTCGGGCCGATGGCCTTGGACGATTCCCAGTACGCGCGCCGATCTGCCATGTTCGTGCTGTTGCGCAGCGTCGAGTCGATCTGGTTCGGAGTCACGGCCTTGCCGCCCACCATGAACGTGTAGCCGTACAGCTTTTCGGTTTGCTCCGTCTCCGCGGCAATGCGGCGGCGAACGATGTCGGGAACAGTCGCCGGTTGATTGGCGGCTGCGTACAGCATCGCCTCCAGTTGCCGGACCTGCAGCGGGGTGAGGCGATCCTTGTGCGCGAGGAATCCCCGAATGCGCTCGATGTTGGCGACACTCCCGACGAAGCGGGCGGAGGCTTCGTTCGCGGCTTTGGTTCGGACGGCATTCGATGAGTCACCGGCGACGATCCGCGTATTGGACTCCCACTCGGCGAGTGAGGAGGCGTAGGACAGTCGCTGGAACTCGGCGGCGTAGCTGTCGAGGTAAGCCTGCGCGTCGCCCTGGGTGACGACAGAGGTGGCCACGGACACGGCGGTTTGCGCGATCTGCGAGCACGCGGATGCCATGACGACGGTGATAGCTAGGGCGACGACTCTCATGGCAAAGGGGAATCTGGGCATCATGGCGGAAACTCCGGGATATTGGGTTGAGCCGTCATCTTCATTGGCCGACGACGGATCAGACTTCGCGCGCCTTCTCGAGTGATCGGACAGCCAGGTATTCAACCTCATCCAGGAACCGGTTCGCCGTTGCAACCGCGTCGGCGGCCTGGAGCGGACCATTGGCCGGCACGTGAGCCCTCACGACCCGCTCGAGCTCTTCGCGAATGATCATCATCTCGCGTCGCAGCGCCGATTCCGTCCAGCCAAGGCGGGCGCGCTGTGCACCATGCCGTTCGGCGACGAGCCGCTGAATCTCCATCGCATCGGCAAGGAGCAGGGAGGGTTCCCCCCCCGCTTCCTCGAGGACGAGCAGCGCACCCGCGATGTCCGCAAGCATCGTGGCGAGATGATCGGCCACCTGCGATGTCCGCAGTCCGGCGGCCATCGGCAGCGCCGGATCGGACCGGAGGCGCCCAACGACGACTTTCATTACCGGCTCGAGGTCGGCCAGTAGCCCTTCGGAGACTTCGCACAGTCCGCGAAGCTCGCGCGGGACTCTCGCTGGTCCTGATGCGGCGCGCTCGGGCGAATCGAACGCCGTCGCCTCGACGGATGCGTCCTCTACGGCCATGTCCGCTCCGGCGCCGGCGGCAGGGAGCCACAACGAGAACGTCGATCCGACACCGACCGTACTCTCCACCGTCAGGTCGCCACCCATCGCGCGTGCCAGCCGCCGCCCGATCGTGAGGCCCAGTCCGATTCCCTCGACGGCGCGCGTGGGGCCGGATTCGGCCTGAACGAACGGCTCGAAGATGGCGCTCAGCTTCTCCGGAGGGATGCCGCTGCCGGTGTCTCTGACCGAGAGTCGGATGTGCGCGCCCCGCGGCTGCAGCCGCGCGCGCGGATCGAGCGTGGTGGTCACGGCGCCCTCCACGGTGATCGTTCCGCCGGGCTCGGTGCATTTCACCGCGTTCGACAGGAGGTTCACCATGATCTGCCGCACACGCTCGTCGTCCCCCAGGTACGGCGGGAGCTTGTCGATTTCCGGGCTGACGTCGAGCGTCAGCTTTCTCGTCTCTGCCTGCGGTTGGATGAGGGTGATGGCGGAGGTAACCGATTCTCCCGCGAGACCCGGTGCGTTCGCGACGGACAGCCGTCCCGCTTCGACCTTGGCGAGATCGAGGATGTCGTTCACCAATCCCAGCAGGTGTCGCGCGCTCCGCCTGATGCGGCCGATCTGATCGCGCATCTTGTCGCTGAGCTCTCCGGAGATGCCGAGTTCGATGAGCTCCGAGTAGCCCAGAATGGCGTTGAGCGGCGTGCGCAGCTCGTGCGACATGATCGCGAGGAAATCCGATTTGGCGCGGCTGGACGCTTCCGCCTCGAGACGAGCTTCACGCTCGTGCGTCAGCTGGCGGGAACGCTCCTCGGCGTACTTCCGGTCGGTGACGTCGCGGAGGGACACCAGCTCGACGATCTCCCCTTCCCATTCCGTATCGACGACGCGCAGCTCGGCGTAGACGACTTCACCGCCGCCGCGCCGGACGATTTCCATCTCCGTCGTTTCACCGGCGATCAGCGGAGTGCCGAGCGACGTGCCGACGAGCGCTTCGGGCGTGCGCGTGAAAAGCCCCGCGGCGGCAGGGTTCGCGAAGCGGATGACACCCGACCGGTCGACGATGACGATACCGTCCGCGAGACTCTCGATGATCGCGCGCAGCCGACCCGACGGCGTCTGCTCCGGCGATGCCGTCCCTGAGGGGATGCCTGCGGTCAGCGTGCTATCGGACATCGAAACCGGGCTCAGGAGGACACACCGTCCCATCGGCGGATCGACCCGGAAAGGATATTCCGCCGGAGACACTTGGCTCAAGTAATGCAATTGGTGGGCCTGCACCGGGGACCGTCCCGCTCGCGCAACCGCAGCCCGCCTGCGAGCGTACAGGCAACGCTGAAGCTGGCCCTTCAAAAGGAACACCTGTGTCCAAGTACCTGTTGAGGCTGTTCGTGACCGGCACGAGCTCACGCACTGGCACGGCCATCGCCAATCTGCGTCGCATCTGTGAGCAGGAGCTCCGTGGTCAATACGACCTCGAGATCATCGACGTGCTTCAGTTTCCGGATGTGGCCGAGGATGAGAAGATCCTCGCGACGCCGACGCTCATCAAGTCGCTCCCATTGCCGTTGCGGCGCGTCATTGGAGATCTTTCTGACAAGGAGAAGGTGCTGCTGGGACTGGAAGTTCGTCCGGTTGGCGCCGGCAACACTGATGGGGTCGAGTCATGAAAAAGGCAACGAAGCACGCGGGGATCGAGAAGCGGTCACCGAAGCACACACCGGTCGAGAAGATCGCCACCGGCATCTCGAGCTTCGACATCATTGCGAAGGGCGGGCTCCCGCGAAACCGCACTACGCTGATCTCCGGTACGGCGGGCAGCGGCAAGACAATCTTCGCCGTGCAGTTCCTCGCCGCCGGGATCGAAGCTGGCGCGCCCGCGGTGTTCGTCACCTTCGAGGAATCGGCGACCGACATCCGCAAGAACATGCTCAGCTTCGGCTGGGACCTTCAGAAGTGGGAGAACGATAACCTCCTGGCGTTCGTCGACGCATCTCCCGATCCCCACATCGACTCCGTCGAATCAGGCAGCTTCGACCTTGGCGCGCTGCTGGCGCGCGTCCAGCACGCGGTGAAGAAGGTGAAGGCGGAGCGCGTGGCGGTGGATTCGCTGGGCGCGGTGTTCTCGCAGTTCTCCGACCAATCAATCGTTCGGAGTGAGCTGTTCCGCATCGCGTCGGCGCTGAAGGCGATGCACGTCACCGCGGTGCTGACGGCCGAGCGCACCGATGACTATGGTCCGATCGCGCGATTCGGCGTCGAAGAATTCATCGCCGACAACGTGATGATTCTGCGCAACGTGCTCGAGGAAGAGAGCCGCCGCCGGACGATCGAGATTCTCAAGTTCCGCGGCTGCGATCACCAGAAGGGAGAGTATCCTTTCACGATCGTACCCGATGGCGGCGTGATCGTCATTCCGCTGTCAGCGATGCACCTCAGCATGAAGTCATCAAGCGTCCGGATTTCGTCGGGGAACGTCCAGCTCGACGAGATGTGCGGAGGCGGGTTGTTCCGCGATTCGGTGACGCTCGTATCCGGCGCGACGGGCACGGGCAAGACGCTCACCGTGACGCAGTTCCTCCAGGGCGGCGCCTCCAGCGGTGAGCGGTGCCTCCTCCTCGCGTTCGAGGAAAGCCGCGATCAGCTGGCGCGCAATGCCACCGGCTGGGGCGTCGACTTCGGCAAGCTGGAGAAGGAAGGGCTGCTGCGGGTCGTCTGCGACTATCCCGATGTGTCAGGGCTCGAGGACTGGCTGGTCACGATCCAGTCTGCGATCCTCGATTTCAAGCCGCATCGGGTTGCGCTGGACAGCCTCTCGGCGCTGGAGCATGTCGGCTCCCCGAAGGCGTTCCGCGAATTCGTCATCGGCCTAACGTCGTTCGTCAAGCACCAGGAGATTACCGCGCTGTTTACGTCGACCACCGAGAGTTTGATGGGCGGCGACTCGATCACGGAGACCCATATCTCCACGCTCACCGACTCGATCATCCTGCTGCGATACGTCGAGATGTTCGGCCAGATGAAGCGCGGCCTCACGGTGCTGAAGATGCGCGGCTCGGCACACGACAAGGCGATCCGCGAGTTCACCATCGACGAAGATGGCATGCGGATGGGACGTGCGTTCCGGAACGTCACCGGCATTCTTGCCGGAGCGCCGGTGCACGTCTCGCCAGCCGACTTGGAACGTGTGTGGAGCAAGGCCGACGCCGAGCCGATGACGGCGGCTGATCGCCGCGAGGGTGACGTGACGCCAACCAGGAAGGCGAAGGGCCGGAAACGCTGAGGCCGAGCGGGAGTTGACTCAGGGCGATTACTCGCGATAAACGCGCGCGAAGAATACCGGAAGATCGATCGTGAGCGGCGGACTGAGGGAAGCAACGCTCCAGACGAGCTCCTTCGAGAGAATCTCCGGCCGCTCATCGTCCCGTCTCCAACGTTCTATGAGACGCGCATCGAGATCCACCACCCAGTACTCTGGTATCCCGGCGCGTTGATAGAGCCGACGCTTGATTGTTCTATCGGCGCGGGCGGTCGAGGGTGACAGCACTTCGATCGCGAGGACGAGTTGACTGGCGCTCTCCAAATACCTCGGGACCGGAGCCTTCAGCTCCGGGACGACGAAGAGGTCCGGCTCCACGAGCGTTCGATCGTTGATCTCGATGTCAGCGGGCGCGACTACGACGTCGCCGAGTCGGTGTTCGCGCAGGTAATCGGCGATCAGCAAGTACAACTCGCCGATGGCCAGCTGATGGGGAAGAATCGGCGACGGAGTCACCAACAGCTCTCCATCCACGACCTCGTAGCGGTTCCCGTCTTCCGGCAGGGCGCGGACCATCTCGGCGGTCCAATCGTGGGAGAGGGCAGGCATGCCCATATGATGCACTCCTCGGCTCTCGAAAAGGAAGCGAACACAAGCCGAGGCTAATGTTCGGGAATGGCTTTCCCCACATCGTTTTACTGGTCGCGTACCGGTTTCGCGTCGGCTCTAGCAATGAGCCCGAAGCAGTTGCTTCAAGCTGAGCGCGTTTGTAGGTTGTGAGTGCGCAGCGCCCCAGCTTTGTCCGCGATTTGCGTATCAGCGGGTTCCAACGGAGTGATAGTGATCAGCGCTGCCGAAGCTTCACCACCCAGATATCGGCTTCGTGCTTGCCGATGGTGATGTAAAACTTGCCGCCGTGGGCGACGAATTCGGGGCGGTAGAAGGGGCGGTCCGGCTGGTCGAAGAGAACGAGTGGCCGCGCCTGCTTCGTCGTAATGTTGATCGCAAGCCGGCCGCCAGGTCAGGCGGCAGCAGCTTGACCACGACTTTGCGGCCGAGCTCCACGTCCTCCGCGACGAAGACCCGGGACATCCCGCCGCCGGTGAGCTCCTCCCCGACGCGGTAGCCTTCCCCGAGGGCGGCCTGAAGGCGATCCCGCAGCTCGTTCATGGGCCCAAACTTATGGCCGAGGTAGCCCGGTCGCCCGATGCTGTTTGCTGGCCGCGATTCTGAAAGGGTGAGTCCCTCGGTAGTTGACTCCCGCAGATAGCGGCTTACATTACTAAGGCTATGGCAGACCGCGCTTTGCGCGGCGAGCCGTAACACTGTAAGAGACAACTAAACCGCCGAGAGATTTTCGGCGCGCCTCGAGTCCCCACTCGCGCAGGAGCGGCGGGTGCACCCGGCGGCAGCGGATGGATACCGGCCCACATGGGCGCCTGGTCCACCCGCGTTTTCGTTCTCTGAAATCGCTCCGCAGACTCGAATCAAACGAACATGTCGACAGCCGCGGCTCCACGCGTGACTACATCAAAATCGACGGGCCGTCACACAGCGCTCGAGCATTACCGGAATATCGGCATCATGGCCCACATCGATGCCGGTAAGACGACTACGACCGAGCGCATCCTATACTACACGGGTCGCAGCCATAAGCTCGGCGAGGTGCACGAAGGCACCGCGACCATGGACTGGATGGAGCAGGAGCAGGAGCGCGGAATCACGATCACGTCCGCTGCGACGACCGCGTTCTGGGAGCGGAACGGGATCGAGCACCGCATCAACATCATCGACACGCCCGGCCACGTGGATTTCACCGTGGAAGTGGAGCGGTCGCTGCGCGTCCTCGACGGCGCCGTCACGCTGCTGGATTCCGTCGCCGGGGTAGAGCCACAGACCGAAACGGTGTGGCGCCAGGCCGACAGATACGGCGTTCCGCGCATCATCTTCTCCAACAAGATGGACCGCGTCGGCGCCGATTTCGATCGCTGCCTCAAGATGATTCGCGACCGGCTCACGAAGGACGCGTATCCGATACAGCTGCCAGTGGGATCGGGCGAGCTGTTCACCGGCCACATCGACATCATTGAGCGCAAGCAGTACATCTTCGACGACGAATCGCTCGGCAAGAAGTTCGAGGTCGTGGATGTCCCGGACATCTATAAGGAAGCGGTCGAGAAGGCCCGCAACGAAGTCATCGAGGCCGCTGTCTCGCACGACGTCGAGCTCATCGAGAAGTTCTTCAGCGGCATCGCGCTGACCGACGACGAGATCAGGCACGCCATCCGCGCGGCCACAGTGGGCGGATTCATCGTCCCGGTGATGTGCGGCGCAGCGTTCAAGAACAAGGGCGTGCAGGCTCTGCTCGACGCGGTCATCGACTTCCTTCCGTCGCCGCTCGACGTTCCCGCGATCCAGGCACACGCGCCGAATCAGACCGAACCCGAGACGCGCCCGGTGGACGACGACGCGCCGTTCGCGGGCCTTGCGTTCAAGATCGCGACGGACCCGTTCGTCGGAAAATTGACGTTCTTCCGCGTGTACTCCGGCGTGCTCAAGTCCGGCTCGTACGTGTACAACGCGAGCAAGGACAAGCGCGAGCGCGTCGGCCGCCTGCTGCAGATGCACGCCAACAAGCGTGAAGAGATCGAGGAAGTGCGCGCGGGCGACATCGCCGCCGCGATCGGCCTCAAGGACACGCGCACGGGCGACACGATCTGCGACGAAGACAAGCCGATCATCCTGGAAGCGATGAAGTTCCCGGCCCCCGTCATCGACGTCGCCATCGAGCCGAAGACGAAGGCCGACCAGGACAAGCTCGGTATCGCGCTGCAGAAGCTCGCCGAGGAAGATCCCACGTTCCGCGTGCACTCGGACGCGGAGACGGGCCAGACGATCATCTCCGGAATGGGCGAGCTGCACCTCGAGATCATTGTCGACCGGATGCAGCGCGAGTTCAAGGTCGACGCGAACATCGGCCGTCCGCAGGTGGCTTACCGCGAGACGATCAAGAAGCGCGTCGAGAAGGTGGAAGGAAAGTTCATCCGCCAGTCAGGCGGAAAGGGCCAGTACGGTCACGTCGTCATCAACATCGAGCCGGCCAAGCAGGGCGAAGGCTTCGTGTTCGAGGACAAGATCGTCGGCGGAACGATTCCGAGAGAGTTCATCAAGCCGGCGGGTGAAGGCATGCGCGAAGCACTCGAAGGCGGCGTGCTCGCGGGCTACCCGATGGTGGACATCAAGGCCGAGCTGGTGTACGGCTCGTACCACGACGTCGACTCCAGCGAAATGGCGTTCAAGATCGCGGGCTCGATGGCGATCAAGGAAGCGTGCAAGAGAGCGAACCCGATCATCCTCGAGCCGATGATGAACGTCGAAGTCGTCTGCCCGTCGGACTACATGGGCGACATCCTCGGCGATCTCTCGTCACGCCGCGGCAAGATCGGCGGAATGATGCAGCGCGGTGAAGCGCAGGTAATCGAAGCGACCGTGCCTCTCTCCGAGATGTTCGGCTACTCGACGCGCCTTCGCTCGCAGTCGCAGGGACGCGCGGTGTACTCGATGGAGTTCAGCCACTACGAGGAAGTACCGAAGAGCAAGGCCGAAGAAATCATCAACAAAGTGAAAGGATAAAGTCATGGCAAAAGCGAAATTCGAGCGCACGAAGCCCCACGTAAACGTCGGCACGATCGGGCACGTCGATCACGGCAAGACGACGCTGACGGCGGCGATCACGGCGATCCAGGCGAAGAAGGGTCTGGCT
>JACDCY010000182.1 GCA_013817305.1 Gemmatimonadaceae bacterium
GGTGGCCACCGCGACACCCCAATGGAATTGGGTGCAGACCGTTTGGCTGCGCGCCTGGCATGTTCATGCGGCTTTGGGTAGTTGGGTCGGTACCTTGCTCCGGATCTGAACCACTTGGCCGCGCTCGAGTTCCTGGTTGCGCTGCTCTTGACTCCACTTCATGAAGGTCTCCCAGTCTCCGTTCACCTCGATACACCGCAGCAGCAACACCGCCTCGGCTCGCTCCTCGATCCACCTCATCCCGCTGTTGTCCAGCCGCTCACCCACCACGTACCGTGCCGCCCCTTCGACCACACCCGAGGCGATTACCAGGTCGTCCTTCCGCAACCGGCCGTAGTCCATCAGCTTCACCCGCGCCTCCAGGTAGGCGATGACCTTCTTCAGGGCCCCTCGCTTCTCCTTCGTCCCGGGGCCGCGCGGGCTGATACTCCTCATCTCCTGCTGCAACCGTTGGAGCAGCGCCCGCACATGCCCCTTGTAGAGCAACTCCTCCAACACCTCGACCCAGCACGTCAACTCGGCGCTCCCCTCGCGGTGGAAGAGCCGACCCACCTCCCAGAGCTTCTCCTGCGCATGTCGCACGTCGAGCGTCAGGGTCGCGCCGCGGAACAGCCGCCGGAGGCGCTGCTCCAGGCACGTCTCGCCGTCGACGACGATCTGTATCGCCTTCGCGGTCCCGGGGGGGAACCCGCGACGCGTCGCCTGCACCCGCGCCCACTCCATCGCCGACTTCCGCGAGCCGAACGTCCCGAACACCTTCTTGTTGACCGGGCCATGCAGCCGACCGTCCTCGCCCCGCCGCAATGTGTACATGGCCACCAGCGTCGCGCTGCGGCCGTTCTTGCTCTTGTCCCCCTTCTTCCGCCGCGCCTTGCGGCCCCGTCGCCCTCGTTTCGCCCGGCCCCGGTGCCGCTGACACTTGCAGCCTCGTTCATGGCGAGACCGCGGGCCGCGGCGCCGCGCCAGTTCTTGCTCCGTGGCCGTGGGGGCCGCCTTGCCGTCGATCTCGATAACCAGCACGTCGCCGTCGCCCTCGGGCAAGGGGCCTTCGCTCATGTAGACGTAAGCGGGCCGGGCCAAACCCAGGACCCATTCCTCGATCGCCGAGGCCGGCGGTGCCGCCCCCAGGAACATCCCCCCGAGCCCGCTGGCGACCTTGAAGCTCATCCGCGTCGCCAGCCGGCAGAACCAGCCGATGACCAGCGGGCTGTAGGCGTCGCGCGTCAGGCCCAGCGCCACATCCAACGGGTGCACGCCCGGCCCACCGCCGCGCCGCGGCACGAAGAAGGCCCGGACGTAGGCGACCGGCCCGCAACTGGTCTTGAGCGTCCGCTCGGCGGCGGGGTCCGCGATGCGATAGCCGCGGGCTCGCCAAGCCGACGGGTCGAGCCGATCGTGGTGTACGCGGAGGAAGAGTTGGATGAGCAAGCATCCCAGCGACCGAAGGAGTCCCAGCAGCACCGTCTCGAACTCGAGGAAAGACGCCGGCCTTTGGCCAGAGACGCAGTAAGCGATGATCTCATCGAGCCGCTCATGGGTCTGTCGCTGCAACTCGTCGACAGTTGGTGGACACGCCACGGCGGGCGCATTACTCTGACAATCGCTCATGGGGACCGACTCCTGACCGTTCCCGTTTTGGGACATATTCAGCGGTCAGGATAAGTCCCCTGAGCGTCACATTTCAGCCCCCGACTGGGAATAATGGCCCCTCAATCGCATCGGCCGACAATGCTTGAACCCTCGGGCAGGTGCTTTTCCGCTGTATTTCAAGGTCTTGCAGTCACGCGAGAGTTGCAGCCAAACGGGTTGCACCCAATTGGCCGTGATGGCGCCCGACTGGCTGCAAGGGCTGGCTCCTGCGGAGTGGTACCGACGCTATGGTCGGCGCGTCGAGAACTACCACTTGCCCAAGACCGATGCGGCCCGCGAGGAGTTGGCCCGGGTGATCGCGGCCGATGGCGAAAAACTCCTGGCCGCCGTCGATGCGGCGACCGATCAGCCCGAGCTGGCGCAGCTTCCCATGGTGGGGACCTTGCGCCGCGTCTGGGCCGAGCAGTACACGGGCGATCCGGGCCAGTTGCGCTGGCGCGAGGTCAAGGACATGCCCTCGCCTGCGGGATTGATCAGCTCACCCTACGATACCGCCGCCCGCTACAGCACCAAGCGCGATGTGGAATGGGTGGGATATAAGGCACACCTGACCGAGACATGCGAGACGGATCGGCCGCACTTGATCGTCAACGTCGTGACGACGCCCGCGACGACGCCGGATGACAACATGATCGAGGTAGTGCATGAGTCGGAGAAAGGGCGCGATCTGCTGCCGGGAGAGCACCTGG
>JACDCY010000183.1 GCA_013817305.1 Gemmatimonadaceae bacterium
CGAACGGCAACATCATCACCTGGCCGAACTCCGGCTACGACTCGATTCAGGTGTTCACGGATCTCGACCCGTGATCGGTTTCTGTTTGCAGCGGGTGAGGTATCTTTCGCTCATGAACGACCTACCAGAGCACACATCCGATCTCTTCAAAGCCATGCGTGGCAAGTCGGAGACGACGAAGTCGCTGGCGAAGAAGACGAAACTCGACGAGGAACAGGTCGAAGAGACGCTGCGCCAATGGCAGTCTGAGCGTTCCTGGGTCGAATCAGAGCCGAAGGGGAAAGATCAGGTGTGGCGTCTCACCGATGTCGGCGAGAACACTCTCACCACCCAGTACGGGGCCTGATCATCTGATCCTGTGGTGTCGGATGACCCGCCACCACAGTTCGTGGACGAGGCCGGTGAAGCCGTTGCGGCGGCGATGGATGCACATCCCGTCGCACGGCTCACACCGCCATGTTCGTTTCCCGGTCATCGCCGCCCGAGGATGAAAAGAGCTAATGCGATGACGGCGAGGATGATCAGGACGGTGTAGAGCATGACGTGAGCGTAGTCAGTCGCGCCGGGCCACGACGACAACCTCGTGGGCGACCCGAGCCTCATGGTTCTCGCCGAATCCGATCCGCTGCGTCCCGACGGGATGAACGACCTGGTTCCCCCAGCCGTAGTGGTAGAGCACGTCGCGCCAGTCGTTGACGTGCGGTTCGACTTCACCGCCCGAGATGAAATCGGAGACGTTCAAGATCACCATCTCCGCTGTCTTCCAGTGGACGACCGACCGGCGTGCGAGATCCCAGTAAGCAGCCCGTTTCACTGATTTCCCTCCGCGCTGGGTGCCCCGAAAGCCGTGACGGCCGAGGTTGTTGTCGGCGAGTTCCCGATCGACACCTTCGATCGTCGCGATGGCTTTGCGATACGTGAACCGTTTCGACGCGTCGTTCGCGACAGCATGATCGGAGATTCCGTTGCCATATGGCGGGCTGGTCAAAATGCACCACCCCCACGGCGTCGAGCCACGCGCCGGCGGATAGACGGCCGGGTCGGTGGCGTCACCGTGGAAGATGCCGGGCGCCTCGATGAACGACGCTTCGATCTCGCAGCCCGAGTAGGCGAATGTGTCGTCGCCGGTCGTGCAGGCTTCGTGGAGGGCCTGGCCCGTACCGGCGAACGGATCGAACAGGTGGGGGCGGCCCATCCACCCTTCCCACTCGGAGCGGAGGACCGAGAAGGCCAGGTCGAGAATCGGGGCGCTGAACTTGGCCGGGTGGCTCACGACTTCACCACCCGCACGCGATCCGCGCCGACGACGAGCGCCAGTTCGGCCGCTCGGGCTTCCATCTCGGCAACCGAACCCGACGAGAAGAAGACCTGCTCCCCCTTGACACCTGGAGGCGCCAAGACCTTCAGGTGCGCTTCGGGCTTCGGCTCAGAAGCCGCTGATTCCCACCGCTTCCTTTCGTCGGCCTTCTGCCGGAGATAGATCGGGTGCTCCTCCCAGACGGTGTCCAGCCCAGCGTCGGCCGTTTCGATGCCGAGCGCTGAAAGGTCGCCGGCCTCTTCCCCGTAGCGGAGATAGCTGATGGCCTCCTCGGTGGTGTAGCAGTAGTCGAAGCAGAGGCTGTGGTACCGGTAGTACCAAGCGAGGGTTGGGACGTCTTCGTCGTTCATGGGTGTAGCTCTCTTTCGGTAGGAATGCTAGTCTCAACGGTCATGTCAGAAGGTGAAGCGAAACGCAGGACGGTCAATGGCGTCCCCCGGTCGTTGCTGCTCAGGCCGGAGCAGGACGGCCGGTTGAACCGACTGCTCGAAGCAGTCGAGATGAACCGGAACGAGTTCGTGAAGTTGTGTGCCGACAAGATGACACCGAACGACGTCCGCGACCTACAGAAGCGGTAGTCATCGCAGCGACACGGGTGGGACTTCGTCTACTGCCGCGAGTGCGTCGCCGAGATAGGAATCGCGGTAACGGTACGCCAGTTTGTGAACGTACAACTCCACATCCCTGTCCGTCCCGTGCAACGCCAGCCGGGCGAGGTGGGCGAGTTCGGACTCCAGCAGCGTGAGTCTCGGGATGGCGGCCTTGAAGGCACCCTCGCGGTCGTAGCTCATCCCCGCACCTTCTTCGAGATGACGTCCAACACGTCAGGGTCGGACAGCAACCATCGAAGAGACTGGGAGTGGGTGGGAGGATCGAACGTGGATCGCAGGGCGTCGGCGACGATCATCTGTTCGTTCGTGCATTTGAATGAGATCGTGTTCACCGGCCGGTCGGCACTGGTGGTCATGCGTACGCCCCGGACGTGAGCATTTCGAGCACTTGGGCGACCCG
>JACDCY010000184.1 GCA_013817305.1 Gemmatimonadaceae bacterium
AGTTTGATGCGGTCGTTCCCACCTGTCCCGCGTGGGATACGTGTGACCTCGTCCGTCACCTCGCCGAAATCCACCTCTGGGCTGCTGCGCAGGTTTCCAATCGCGCCGCGAAGATGTGGGTCGACGACCTCGCCGAGTTGTCGGCCTATTGGCCTGACCTCGCCGTCTTCTGGCCCAGCGACGATGAGTTGATCGACTGGTACCTGGAGACGAACGCCAACTTGGTTCGTGAGCTCACGTCAGCTCCGGCCGACCTCGAGTGCCGCACGTTCCTGCCCGCACCTTCCCCGCTTGCGATGTGGGCTCGACGCCAAGCCCACGAGACCGCCGTCCACCGCTTCGACGCCGAACACGCTGCCCATACCGGGACGAGCTTCGATCCCGCGTTCGCCGCCGACGGAATCGACGAGATGCTCGTCGCCTTCGCTCCCCGAGGTAGCGAGTTCGCGATTGACAGTCCCGCAACGATGGTGGTTCGCGCCAACGACACAGACGATCGGTGGCACGTCACGATGACCCCGATTGGAATCACCACCATCCGAGGGGACGGACCCGCCGACGTGACCCTCACCGGCCCGGCGTCCGATCTGTACCTGACGGTGTCGAACCGCGGCGACGATTCCACGATCGAGGTGGCAGGCAACCGAGACCTCCTCGATACCTGGCACAAGGGCCACCGAATCCGCTGGTCGTAGGGCACAACCTCAGAAGAGAGAGGACCGATTAACAGGCCAAGTCCAGTACCGAAGAGCAATAGTCAAGACCTGTGGATCGGCGTGTCACGCGGCTTGCTGATCGCCTCCTGATTCGTCGGGTCGTTCGACGAGGACGCCTTTGTCGAACCTGGCTCCGGCTCGGACGAGAGCGACCAGGTGGGGTGCGTTGACCGCGCGCCACCGTTGCTGTGCGGATTCGATCAGTTTGAACGCCATCGCCACGCCGGCGGCCCTGGAGCCGGGGCCTTTGGTGACGCGCTGCCGTAGCCGGACGGTGGCGAAGGTCGACTCGATCGGGTTGGTCGTGCGCAGGTGGATCCAGTGCTCGGCGGGGTAGTCGTAGAACGCCAGCAGCACGTCGAGGTCGTCGGTGATCTTCGCGGCCGCCTTGGGCCACTTGGTGCCGTAGTCGGCGGCGAACCTCCGAGCGGCCTGTTCGGCGTGTTCGCGGTCCTCGGCGTTCCAGATCTCGGCCAGCGCCGCCTTCGCGCCGGGCTGGGCGGACTTCGGGAGGCAGTTCAGGACGTTGGCGATCTTGTGGAACCAACAGCGCTGCTCGACCGTGTCGGGGAACACCTCACGCACCGCGGACCAGAATCCCAGCGCGCCGTCACCGACGGCCAGCACCGGTGCCCGCATCCCGCGGCGCTTGCCTGAGCGGAGCAGGTCCGCCCAGGACTCAGTGGACTCGCGGTGCCCGTCGGCCAACGCGATCAGCTCCTTCGTGCCGTCCGCGCGCACCCCGATCATGACCAGCAGACACACCTTGTCCTGCTCCAGGCGGACCTTGAGGTGGATCCCGTCGACCCACACGTAGACGTAGTCGGTGCCGGCCAGCGACCGGGTCCCGAACGCCCGGGCCTCCTCTTGCCACTGCGTGGTGAGCCGGGTGATCGTCGACGCCGACAACCCCGCGTCGGAGCCGAGGAACTGGGTCAGAGCCGGCCCGAAGTCGCTGCTGGACAGGCCATGCAGATACAGCAACGGCAACACCTCGGCGACCCGCGGGGACTTCCGCGACCACGCCGGCAAGATCGCCGAGGAGAACCGCAGGCGTTGCCCCGTCTCATCGGTCCGCTTGTCGTTGACCCGCGGCGCCCGCACCGGGACCGCACCGGCCGCGGTGGTCACCTCCCGCGGCTCGTGGTGGCCGTTGCGGACCACCAACCGGTGCCCGTCGGCGTCGAGCTGGTCGGCATGCGCGGCGACGTAGGCAGCGACCTCGGCCTGCAACGCCGCGGCCAGCATCTGCCGCGCACCATCACGCACGATCTCATCGAGCAACGACCCGCCAGAGTTGGTCGCCTCCTGCCCGGACTTGCTCTCCTCGTGGACTACCTTCAACATCGGCGTACCTTCCCGAACCAGCGCGCCAACGCCGGTCCTGATCAGCTTCTGTGGGCTTCGGATCATCCTCGGGAAGGTGCGCCCCTTCACGTCACCAGGCCGAGGGCCATCCACAGGTTCTGATCATTGCTCCGCCGACGAGAACAGCGAGTACTGAGACGCTCAGCGAGGGCTCCACCGTCGTGGTGCCGCTCTCGCCGGCAGCCTGGGCCCCGCTCTACGGAAGGTTCAAGGACCCGTACGGCGTCGGGTGGGTCC
>JACDCY010000185.1 GCA_013817305.1 Gemmatimonadaceae bacterium
CCGTGGCGATTTCAGGCAAATTGCGGCCACGCTAAATAAACGCTAAAGCGCCACGCCCGGCGCACTTAGCCCCCGGGCTTTTTCTTTTTTTTGGTACCTATGCCAGCGCCCGAAACCAAGCTCCCGTACCTCGAAGCCCTCGACCGCCGCGTCCTCGTTTACGACGGCGCGATGGGCACGAACATCCAGCGCTACAACCTCACAGCCGAAGACTTCGGCGGCAAAGAGCTGGAAGGCTGCAACGACTACCTGATCATCAAGCGCCCGGACGTCATCCAGGCGATTCACGAGTCGTTCCTGGCGGTCGGCTGCGACGTCGTGGAGACCTGCACCTTCCAGTCGACTCCGCGACGACTCGCGGAATGGGGACTTGGCGACAGGGTGCGCGAGATCAACGTCGACGGCGCGAAGCTCGCGCGCGCGGCCTGCGACAAGTACGCCACGCCTGATCGGCCGCGATTCGTCGCGGGATCGATGGGGCCGACGGGAATGCTCCCGTCCAGCTCGGACCCGGCGCTCTCGCAGATCACCTTCGAGGAGCTCGCGGAGAACTACTACGAGCAGGCCAAGTACCTCGTTGAGGGCGGAGTGGACGTGCTCCTCATCGAGACGTCCCAGGACATTCTCGAGGTAAAGGCTGCCGTCACCGGCATCGAGCGGCTGTTCACCGAGATCGGCAAGCGCGTCGTCCTCCAGGTGCAGATCACGCTCGACACCAGCGGACGGATGCTACTCGGCACCGACATCGCAAGCGCGATGACGACGCTCGAAGCGCTCAACGTGGACGTGATCGGGCTCAACTGCTCGACCGGTCCCGAGCACATGCGGGAGCCCATCCGCTATCTGAGCGAGCACGCCACGCTGCCGATCTCTGTCATACCCAATGCGGGACTGCCGCTCAACACCGGCACCGGCGAAGCGATCTATCCGCTCGAGCCGGCGCCGATGGCTCAAGCCCTCTCCGAGTTCGTGCGCGAGTTCGGTGTCCGCGTCGTCGGCGGCTGCTGCGGCACGACGCCCGAGCACCTCGAGAAAATCGTCATCGCGGTGCGCGAAGCCGAGAAGACGCCGGCGAGCGCCGACTCCAACGGTAAGAGGCACGTCGCGCGCGTGAGCTCGGCGATGCGCGCGATCACCCTGCACCAGGATCCGCCGCCCCTGCTCGTGGGCGAGCGCGTGAACTCGCAGGGTTCCCGCAAGGTGAAGCGCCTCCTGTTGGCGGACGATTACGAAGGGATCCTCGACGTCGCGCGCGACCAGGTGGATTCGGGCGCGCACGTGCTCGACGTGTGCGTCGCGCTCACCGAGCGCGCCGACGAAGCGGAGCAGATGTCGAAAGTGGTGAAGCTCCTCTCGATGAGCGTGGAGACTCCGCTCGTCATCGATTCTACGGAAGCGGACGTCATCGAGGCGGCGCTGCAGCACGTCCCGGGACGCGCGATCGTGAATTCCATCAACATGGAGAACGGCCGCAAGCGCATCGATTCGGTCGTGCCCCTGGTCAAGAAGCATGGTGCGGCCGTCATCGCTCTCACGATCGACGAAGTTGGGATGGCGAAGACGAAGGAGCGGAAGCTCGAAGTCGCCAGGGCGATTTACGACATCGTCGTGAACGAGTACGGCCTCGCCCCCGAAGACATCATCTACGACGCTCTCACCTTCACGCTCGCCACCGGCGACGCGGAGTGGATCGACTCGGGTCACGAGACGATCGAGGGCATCCGGCTCATCAAGCGCGAACTTCCCGGCGTCTCCACCATACTCGGCGTATCCAACGTCAGCTTCGGGCTGACCCTGGAGTCCAGAAGCGTTCTCAACTCCGTCTTCCTCCACCACTGCGTCCAGGCGGGGCTCGACGCCGCGATCGTCAACCCGGCGCACATCCGGCCGTACGCCGAGATCTCACAAGAGGAACGCGCGCTCGCGGACGACCTGGTGTTCAACAAGCGCGAGGATGCGCTCCAACGGTTCATCGAATACTTCGCCGAGCTCGGTGGCGACGGGTCGGCCAAGGCAGTTGAGAAGGAGGATCCGACCGCCGGGATGTCGGTGGACGAGCGCATCCACTGGATGATCGTCCACCGCAAGAAGGAAGGAATCGAAGCCCAGCTCGACGAGGCCGGCGTGCGAGAGAACCCCGTGCGCGTGCTGAACGAGGTGCTGCTGCCCGCCATGAAGGACGTCGGCGACAAGTTCGGCGCGGGCGAGCTGATCCTGCCGTTCGTGCTCCAGTCCGCCGAAGTGATGAAGAAAGCGGTCAAGCACCTCGAACAATTTCTCGAGAAGGCGGAAGGCTATACCAAAG
>JACDCY010000186.1 GCA_013817305.1 Gemmatimonadaceae bacterium
TCCCCCCCGGCGTACGGTACCAGGGAATCGACATCACGCCCGAGTTCGCGTCCGACTCAGTCATGACGCGCGACATCTCCGAAGGAATTCCGTTTCCTGACCGATCGTATGACTTCGTGTTCTGCATTGAGGTCCTCGAGCACGTGCCCAACCCGTTCGCGGCATTCGGCGAGATCAACCGGGTGCTGCGCGATGAGGGAGTGCTGGTAGTGTCCGTTCCGAATCCGTACCACCTCAAAGAGATCGTCTGGAACCTGTTCGGAACGCCTGACCGACAGGGCCACATTTACTCATGGACCCGGCAGGCAATGACGAAGCT
The DNA here is from genome assembly GCA_013817305.1 of Gemmatimonadaceae bacterium. Classification (GTDB taxonomy): domain Bacteria; phylum Gemmatimonadota; class Gemmatimonadetes; order Gemmatimonadales; family Gemmatimonadaceae; genus JACDCY01. The sequence continues at coordinate 320 of JACDCY010000186.1, forward strand.
GGGAGAGATGAACGGCTTCCGCATCGACGCGTACGGCGGCACTTACCTGCATCCGCCCGTGCCGGCGCCGGCGTTGCTCGCCCGCTCGGTCATATACCGATTCATCAAGGAATCCACGCAGCCGTGAACAGAGACGACCAGTCGCTGGATCCGTCGCCGAGGCTGGGGATTCTGTGGGCCAGCCTCGTGTACGCCGCCGCGACGCTCGCGCTCGGGTACCAGGCGCTCGCCGGGAAGTTTCTTGCCGGCCCGCACAGCGACGAGTACATCGCGGGATACGCGTTCAGGGAGTTCGGCGCTGCGACGCTGCGGGAGAGCGGCTCGTTTCCGCTCTGGAACCCCTACCTGTTCGGGGGAATGCCGTTCGTTGCCGCGATGCACGGGGACATTTTTTATCCGACTTTTCTGTTCCGCATGCTCGTCCCGACGGACGTGGCGATGACGTGGACGTTCATCATCCACATTTTTCTGGCCGGGTTGTTCGCGTACATGTTTCTCCGCGCGAGCGGTTTCGGCTTCGCCGGCGCGCTGCTGGGCGGGCTCGCGTACATGCTCGGCGGGCAGCTGGCGTCGCTCGTCTCGCCCGGCCACGACGGCAAGCTGTACGTGAGCGCGCTCTTTCCGCTCACCTTGTTCGCGCTCACCCGCGGCATCCGCGATGCAAAGGCGTGGGCGTGGGGGTTGCTGGCGATAGTCGTCGGCCTCGCGGTGCTTAGCCCGCACCCCCAGCTCCTGCAGTACATGCTGCTCGCCTCCGGCGCGTACGCGCTCTTTCTCGCCACACGCGGAGTTCGCTCGGGCGAGATCACGCGCGCGCTGGCGGCCCGCCGCCTGGCCCTCGCGCTCGGCGCCGTCGTCATAGGTCTGCTGATCGGCGCGATCCAGTACATGCCGGTCCGGGAGTACGTCCAGTTCTCGCCCCGAGCGGGAGGGATTCGCGACTACGCGGTCGCGACTTCGTACGCCTGGCCGATCGAGGAGCTGCTGGAAGTTTACCTGCCGCAGTTTGCCGGCATCCTTGACTCGTACTGGGGGCGCAACGGAATCCACTTCCATAGTCAGTACATCGGCGTCGCGGTGCTGATGCTGGCGTTCGCGGCGTTCGGCGGGATGCGGCAGAGCGCCAGGAAATCCGAGATCTGGTTCTGGACGGGAACCCTCGTAATCGCGCTGTTGTGGGCACTCGGCGGAGACACGCCGTTCTACCGGATTCCCTACGCCATCGTGCCGGGAACGAAATTCTTTCGCGCGCCGGCGACCGTCTTTTTCGTGGGCGCGCTCGCGATCGCGTTCCTCGTCGCTGTCGGGACGGAGCGCTTCCTGAGAAGGGAAGTGAAGACCCGCTATCTCGCGATCTGGGCCGGCTTTGGTGCCGCGGTTGCGCTGCTCGCGGTCACCGGAATCCTGAACGGTGTTGCGCGTACCGTCGCGCGACCGGAGCTGGTACAGCTGGTCGACGCGAACGCGGGCGCGCTCACGCTCGGAGCTTTTCGGTCGCTCTTCTTCGTTCTCGCAACCGCTGGCGTGTTGTACGCGTTGCTGCAGCGCCGCATCTCCCCGGCGCTCGCCACGTGGGCGCTCGTGGCGGTGCTAGCGGCGGATCTGTGGAGCGTCATGCGCCACTACTGGATTTTCTCCCCGCCCGCCGAGGTCACGTACGCGTCGGATCCTACCATCGAGTACGTGAAGAGCCAACCCGAGCCGTCGCGCGTGTTGCCGATTCAACTGGAGCGCGAAACGGGATCGCGCGATCCCAACCTGAACGGCGACGGCCTCATGAGCCATCACGTGCGGAACGTACTCGGTTATCACGGCAACGAGCTCGCGCGCTACGACCAGCTCGCCGGCAAGGAGCGCGGATTCGACCAGATTGGGAACCCCAACTTCTGGGAGCTTACCAACGCCCGTTTCATTCTGACCAACGTCGACTCGCTGCCGCTCGCCGGGGCGACGCGCGTCG
>JACDCY010000187.1 GCA_013817305.1 Gemmatimonadaceae bacterium
CCGTGTATCGTCTCATCGTCGCCGACTCCAAGAGTCCGCGTGACGGAAAGTTCATCGAGATCCTTGGACAGTATGCTCCCCGGCAGGCAGAGGGCGGGCTCAAGATCGACGCCGAGCGTGTGGGCTATTGGCTGGACAATGGAGCGCAGCCGAGCGACACGGCTCGCTCGCTCCTTCGCCGGGCCGGCATTCTCAAGGCGCGTCACGAGGTTCGGCTTGGCAGAACGTTGAGCGCCAGAGCCGTTCCGATCGCCGACACGGGTGACGAGGGGAGCGCGGGCGAAAACGCCGGCGCTTGACGTGAGTGCGGCTCGCGATCATCGGGCGGATTCGTAAGGCCCAGGGGATCAAGGGCGAGCTTCTCGTCGAACCGATCACAGACACGCCGGACGCGCTATTCGCGTCCGGCCGTCGTGTATTGGTGGGTGATTCGCTGGGCTCCGCTCCAGAGAGTCCCGATACGCTGACGATCGCCGAATCGAAGCCGTTCAAGGACGTGCTTCGGATCGTGAAGTTCGCCGAGATCTCTGACCGGAACGCGGCCGAGCTCTGGAGCCACCGTTACCTGTTCGCGCCCGAGGCCGAGCTCGCGCCCCCGGCCGACGACGAAGTTTTCGTCCAGGAGCTGTTCGGGCTGATCGCCGAGACGCCCGAGGGAGTCGTGCTGGGCCGCGTGGCGGATGTCGTCGAGGTGCCGCAGGGAATTCTGCTCGAGATCACGCGGGACGCGGGCGCGCCGGTGCTGCTGCCGTACCGCCCGGAGATGGTCCGCGAGGTCCGGGTGCACGAAGGGAGGGTGATAGTCACGCCTGTAGCCGGGCTGTTCGACTGATGCTCCGCATCAACGTGGTCACGATCTTCCCGGAGTTCTTTACCACTCCTCTGGGCCTCAGCATTCCGGCACGCGCGGGTCAAGCCGGCAGCGTCGAGTACCGCCTCATCGACTTGCGCGACTTCACGCACGACAAGCACCGCACGGTGGACGACGCGCCGTACGGCGGCGGGCCGGGGATGGTAATGAAGCCGGATCCGTTCTTCGAGGCGGTCGAATCGCTGAGCGTGCGCTCTCCCATCGTGCTGCTGTCCGCACGCGGACGGCGCTTCGCGCAGGCGGATGCGCAGAAGTTCAGCGAGGGGGAGGAGCTCACCCTGCTGTGCGGCCACTACAAGGACGTCGATCAGCGGGTCGCCGACCATCTTGCGACCGAGGAGCTGTCGGTCGGCGACTTCGTGCTGAGCGGAGGCGAAGCGGCAGCGCTGGTGGTGATCGACGCAACGGTGCGATTGCTCCCGGGGGCGATGTCGGATCTCGACAGCGCGCGCGGCGATTCGTTTTACGACAGTCGGGGGATCAGCGCGCCGAGCTACACCCGGCCGCCTTCATTCCGCGGGCACGAGGTTCCGGAGGTCCTGCTGTCAGGGGATCACGCCAGGATCGCGAAGTGGCGGCGGGAGCAGGAGCAGGACGGCAAGGCCGGCGAATAGGTTGTCAGGGGAAAACAGCGTTGGGTAAACGGTCTGGGTTGTGCGTCTTTGTTAACTGCCGGGTGCGGGTTAACAGTTGATGGTAGAGCGGGGTTAACCACTGACCGATGGCAGCGTCCAACCCCTCGGCAGAAATTGCCCGGGCCGCCGGACTTTGCCTGCAGTCAGGCGCAAGAAGCGACCGCACTCACATGCATCGGAGGTAGGATGGGACGCAACATCGGATTGGGTCTGGGCTCGGCCCTTGTGATCGGGTTCTTGTCCGTTGGCTGTAGCGATGGCGCGACGGATCCCCGGGAAGCGGCGTTGGACGTGAACCTGGAAGCCCTCGCGTTGGAGACTGTGGGCATCGCCGAGGATCAGGCGAACGGGTCAAGCGTGTTTCCATTGTCGGCGGGGTCGGTAGTGTCGTGGTTGTCCGCCGCGGACCACGGTTTCTGCACCTTCTCCAGTGCCACGGGGAGAATCACCTGTCCGGACCTTGCGCGCGGCGGACTGACGATCAGCCGCTCCTACGCGCTGTATGACGCAGCGAACACGCCGCAGCCAGCGCGCGGTCCGACTATCGTGAAGATCAACACCCAGGTGTGGGCGCGCGGGGTCGTCGCGAGTGAAAGATCCAAGGTGACCATTGACCGCAAGAGCGATCTTACAGCGACCGGCGTTCAGAGCGCCAGCCCCGCCAGGACGCTCAACGGGACGGAGCAGGGGTCGAGCACGATGGAGCATCAAACGCCGAGAGGGAAGGTTACATCGACGTTGGTGTTCGGAGACACTACCA
>JACDCY010000074.1 GCA_013817305.1 Gemmatimonadaceae bacterium
GCGGCCTGCGGCACGCCGCTGCCCGGCTGGCAGTCGCGCGCCAGCATCTGGCGCAGCGTTCCGGCCAGCCCTGCGGCGTTGGCGTAGTTCACCGGCACCATGCGGGTGACGAGCGGCTCAACAGCCTGCTTGTTCTGGATGTTGGCGTAGCTGTCGACGCTGATGATGCCGGTAACGGGATCCTCCGCGGCGGCGAGGCCCTGTCCTTCGAGTATCGCGCGCAGCGCGACGTCCCACGGCTGGTTGCGTATCTCGGCGGTAACGGTGCCCGAGACGTCCTTGCCGACAACGATGGTGCGCCCGGCGAACGTCGCGAACGCCGCGATCACGTCGCGAATGTCGGCGTCCTGATACGTGACGGTGATGCGCGGCTGGCTGGACTGCTGCGCGACCGGCGTCATGCGCATCTCCGGCTCCGGATCCGCCTCGCGAGCCGTTTGCCGCGTCGCGGCCGCCGAATTGGAATGCCACGCCTCGAACGCGGATGTGCCGCCGTCCACGGAGACGCGCACCTCGCTGGCCGAGCGCCTGACTTCGTACGGGTGCTGGCCATCCAGCTCGATCACGACCCGGACGACATCGGACTTGAATTGAGAATAGCGGATGTTGGTGATGCCGCCGCGGGCGATACGATCGTAGCTGCCGTTCATGTCCAGCACGGCGCCGTTGAGATCGATCACGAGGCGGTGCGGAGATCCGAGCGTAAAGTCACTCACGGAGATCTCGGAGGTGACTCCAATCACCACCTGGGCGCGGCCCGTGGCGGGCACGACGCTGAGCGACGTGACCCCGATGGGGTCGACGGCGTGACCGGCAAAAGTCCATCCGGCCAGCCCGAGAACCAGCGCGGGCGCAAAAAGTCGGCGGGCCGCAATCATGGCGTCCTCACTCGTGTGGTGTCGTTCATCGTAAGCGTCTCCTGACGGCTCAACCCGAATTCCTGTATGGTGAACGTCACGGATCTCGGCTGAATGGCCGCGACCCGCATGCGTCCCAGAACCTGTCCTACTTTCACTCGGTACTGCTCTTTGGACGTGAGATCCCGCAAAACCGCAACAGAATTTCCTCCGTTCGGATCGTACGCTATCGCCGCCAGGCGGAGATCTATGAGCAGCGGGCGAAGATCCGATGTCGCAAGCAACGACGCGAAAGGATCTCTACGCCCTCCAGCTCCGTACTCAAAGACCTCACGGTAGATCGTGTGCTCCTGGGCCGCGGGAGGCGTCGACGGCGCCGTGGTGGTCGCCTGCGCCGATGCGGTCGAGGACAGAACGATCAGACAACAGAGCAGCAATCTCATGGCGTGGAATCCCCTTCCGCCTGCGCGCGCGCGGCGCTGGCCGCGTCTTCTGGCCGCGCCTTGGTCACGTAGGTCTGAATCTGAAAGTTCGAGTCGAGGATGGAGCGACCTGCTGTCGGCCGTCTCCCGCGTCCCGAGCCCGTTGCCTGGAACGGCTTCATCTCGAGCGCTACCGGCGCAACGATCCGCTGCAGCGAGCCAACGTTGCTCAGGAATCTTCCGAGCTCGTGGTAGCCGCCGATGACCGAGATCTTGTACCTGTGCGTGTCGAAATCGTCGCCGGGTATGACCGGCATCGGCTCGACAGATGCGAGATCGAGGCCGACCCTACGCGCCGCGGTGGAGACGTCTTCAAGAAGACCCGGCACTTCGTTCCTGGTCGGGACGAGCCGCGTCATCACCTTGAGTGCTTCCCTGTCTCTCGCGACGGAAGCGCGAAGCGAGTCGACGCTGCCGCGCGCGAGGTCCGTCCGTGCCTGCTTGTTCGCCGTCTCGAGCGAATCCACGCGAAGCTCGAGAGCCGACAGACTCTCGGCTTTCGGCGAATACATGAAATACCAGTACGCACCGAGGAAAACGAAAGAGAAGATCGCGATCCCGATGAGCGTCTGCTCGCGCTTGGTGAGATTGTCTCCGATCGCCATTACTGAACCCTCACCGAGAGCGGGAGAGTGCGAATCTCTTCCGGCGGCGGACGCTCCGAGGAAGCGTCGAGCTGGAACTCCGTGACTTCCTTGCCCTCGCTCGTCACGAGATCAGACCTGGCGAGATTCACGTTCTGTACGAAAGGCGACGACTCCAGGTCGCGCATGAAGCGCGTCAGCGCCTGAATGTCGACCGTGTGCCCGATGATGCGGAACTGCGTGGTACGCGTGCGCGCCGCGACGGCCTTCTCGCGCCGCACTTTCTCTAGCCTGGCCTGACCGGCCGGCGTCGTCGCCTCGCGCTTAAGCGCCACGATCTCCGAATCAGGAGCGGCCGCGCTCGGCGGCGAGCTGGTCTGCGCCACCGAGGTGAGCCAGGTGTAGGCCGGCATGACCCGGCTGATCTCTTCGAGGATGTGCGACCACATGAACCGCGTGTCGTCGATGGACTGGATCACCGCGAGCTGCCGCAGCACGGCGTCACGCTCCGTTTCCGCGGCAACGCGCGCGCGGAGCACGGTGGCGAATCGAGCGGAGTCCTGCAGCGCCGTGCGCTCACGCTCGGCCATAACCCCGGCCTTCTTCGATTGACTCGTGAACAGGAGCACGCCGAGCGCGACGGCGACGATGCCCGCCACTACCGCCCCGACCAGATACTTGTCCTTGACGCGGTCACCAGCCGAGGCGAGCAGCTCCTTCGGGTTGAATCCGCCGGCGGAGGTCCGGCGCTTTGCGCCGGGCAGGAGATTGATGTGAATCATTGTCTCGTCGTCCTCACCGGCTCCGGAGGGCGAGCCCGACCGGAAGCATCAGGAGAGGCGCGACTTCGTCGACCACGAGCGCGTCGAGAGCGCCGGAGCGGATTTGCAGATTGGCGAGCGGATTGGCCTGCTCGACCGGGATGCGCATCCGGCGGCCAAACACGTCGTTGAGCCCCGGGGTGCGGGCGCCGCCGCCACAGGTGTACACCGATCGGAGCATCGTCCCAGCCTTCGCGGTGGAAAGTAGAAACGCAACGGCGCGCTCTACGCCGACGGCCAGCTCCTCGACCCGCGCATCGAGCACTGCATCCACGTGCGGCGAGCGATCGTAGCCACTGATGAGCGCGCTGGCGTCTTCGGCGGTGAGACCGCGCTCGCGCTGTAGATCTTCCCTCAACCGGCGGGTTCCTACCGCGATGTCGCGCGTCAGCACCGGAATGCCGTCGTCGAGAACGTTGATGTTCGTGACTTCGTGGCCGATGTTCACGAGCGCGACGATGCCGTTCATCGCGTCCGGATAATTGAGCTCGAACGCGTTGTGCAGAGCGAAAGCGTCCACATCGACGATGGAAGGCGACAGTCCCGCTTCGCTCAGCAGGCGAAGCTTCGCCTCTACCAGATCCCGCTTCGCGGCGACCAGCAGCACGCTCATCTGGCTATTCGTTTCGTCGTACGGGTCAAGGACCTGGAAGTCGAGCTCCACCGCATCCATGTCCTCGAAGGGCACGTGCTGCTGCGCTTCCCAGCGCATCACCTCGCGCGCCTCGCGCTCGTTCACGCGCTCGGCCTGGATCTTCTTCACGATGACGTCGCGACCGCCGACCGCGGTGACGACCTCCTTGGTCTTCACCTCGGCCATAGCCAGGCAATCGCGGATCGCGTCGGCGACTATTCCCGGGTCCATGACCTCGCCTTCCACGATTGCGTCCGTGGAAAGCGGCGCGATGCCGACCTTGACCAGCTCCGGCTCGCCCTTGGAGTGGTCAATGACGACTGCTTTGATCAAGCCCGACCCGATGTCGAGGCCTACGGTCGGCTTACGTCGGCCGAGAAGCGCCATGCTGTCCTGGTGGAGGTTCGCTAAAGTCTGGCAGCCTGCCACCTTTGTCAACAAAAACTTTAAGTGGCGCGCCTTAAACGATGCTCTTGCTTCTGGTTGCGCGTGGTGAGCCGACTGTTTACGGCTCATGCTTTTTGCCAGTCGCAACCTGCGTGGGAAAAACGATTGGGCGAGCAGGAGGTAACAGATGGAGAAAAGAATCTGCCTCAGCTCACGGTGAAGCCCATGGCGAGCGCGTTCTCGCGGACTCTGCGATCGCGGGTATCAGTGGAGCTCCACCCAGGCCCGCGGTAACGGAGAGGCGTACTGCCCCGCGGAATCCGGTGTCACGCGCACGTTCACGCCGGTCCGCCTGCGAGCGCGGCGCACGGGATCGCCAGCTTCGGCTTCGGCCGTGAGCCAATAGACCGACTGGTTCAGACGAATTGTCGTGATGGTGGCGCTATCGCCACCAGACTTCAGAGTGGCGGTCTTGGAGCCGCCGGGCCGCAGAAGATCGTTCGTGGAGTCCCAGTTTGCGATCGAGGACCAGAGCGCGTGCTCGCTGGCCGCGAACGCACGTTGCCTGTTGATGGTGGCGGAAGCTCTCAGGTGCTCGAGATTCACGGCGGCGTGGGTGGCTACGATGAGCGCGCCGGCGACCACGACCGCCAGGATCGCCAGCAGGAGGGCAAATCCGTCCCTGGCGGGCTGCTCAGTCACGGTTGCGTAGTGCGATCGAGATCGATGTAGAATCCATGTATTGCGTGGGACGCAAGCCGCCCAGTTGAATGGGCATCGATGATCGTGCGCGGACGGCGATGTCCACGCGAGCGACCCGGGTCGGTGCGTCCAGCGATGACAGGGAGGCGCCTGCCGCGTCGAAGTACCGGTATGCGATACCGCTCTGACCTGTGCTCGAGTAGCCAGCATAGGGACCACTCAACGGCTGGATCACGCCGCAGACAGAGGGACCGAGCGCGTTGCAGCGGCGGTTCCCGAGATACCAGCGGGAGTTGGAGGAGCGGTACAAGCTGTAGCGGCCCCTCCGCAGGATTCGAACAGGCGCGCCCCTGTTTAGCCCATTGCTCGCGGCGCTGCGCAGCGTCACGATGTAGGCCGGCTCCGTCGCGTCTCCCGCTGTCGTGAACCCTGTCGAGGCCGGACATGCGGTTGCCGCCGGTTTTGACGAGACGGCCGTGATCGTGTGCCTGTCCCAGCGGGGCTCCCCCGCGGTCGCGGCGCTGTCGTCGTTGTAAACGAGGAGGATGTCTCCACTGTCGGGGGTCGCCAGCAGCGATGTCAGCAGCAGCCCGCCAGCCAACTCTTCCGGCGGGAGGCGTAGCGTGTATCCGGGAGCAGAGTCACAGGACACGGACGCGCCGATCGCGCTGAGGAACTCGACGGCAGAGTCGCGGGCCAATGGAAGCGTGTCCAGCGGCGACGCGGCGGAAAGGTCCGCCGCGAGGACTTCCGCGGCGTCGCGCACGTCGCCGCGCGCGGCGACCATGAGGGCGATCGATCGGAAAACCTGCTGCTGGCGCCGAAGACCTTCGCTGATCGCACCGCCGACAATCGCGAGGAGCGCGATCGCGACAAGGAGTTCGATAAGAGCGAAGCCGCTCCGATGACCTGTCATGTGCAGGGAACCATCGAGCGGTAGGTATCTACCCGATCTTTACCATCGATCCTGTAATTCACCGCTTGAGTGACCGCGCGGATCGAGGGCGATGCGGTCGGTTCGATCGTCCACGTGGAGATGATGGAATTCGTAGTGTCCGCGCCGTTTCGCAGCTCGGTGCAGCTGGAGGCGGCGAGCTTCTCCAGGCGGGCGCGGGCGACGGACGCGGCGAGGGTGAGGTCAGCCGATCGCCGCATCTGCCTGAGCGCCGCTACGGCGGTCGCCTCCAGAGCCAGTACGCCGACCGCGAAGATGAACGCGGCGATGACGATTTCGATGAGGGTGAATCCGCGGCGCGAGCGCACCCTGATAGTCATAATCCCAGCGCCGTAACCGTGAGGAAGCCGGCCGCGGCAGGCGGAATCGTATTATTGCTCGACGGAAACCTGACGTCTACAGCTCACTGCGATATTCGGATGCAGTACGCAGTATTTCGGCGTTAACGGTCAGTCGCCGCGGTGTATTCTTGGCGCTTTACGCCGTCGGAATCAGGCTACCAATTCGACCGGCCGTCCCGTTCGATGCTTTTACGATGCCCTACACATTCGAATGGGACCCGGCGAAGGCCGCGGCCAACTCGCGGAAGCACGGCGTCTCGTTCGACGAGGCGACGGAGTCGTTCAGCGATCCGCTGTCGCTCAACATGCCAGACCCGGATCATTCGCTGCTGGAACAACGGTTCGTCGTCCTCGGCTTTTCGCGCCGCAGGCGGCTACTGGTAGTATCTTATGCGGAACGCGGAGAACGCACGCGCATAATCACAGCCCGGCTTGCTACCCGCTCCGAACAGCGCCGCTATGAAGAAGACTTCAGGTAAGATCGCCAAGAAGGTTTCCGAGTCCCCGGATCCCGACCGGGACACGATGCGGCCCGAATACGACTTCTCAAAGGCGACCCGCGGAATGACCGCAGCACGTTACATGGAGGGCACCAACATCGTAATCCTCGACCCAGACGTGAACGCGCTCTTCCCGAATTCTGCGTCCGTTAACGAGGCTTTGCGGACGTTCGCGCGATTGATCAAGCCGCGGAAAGCGCGGTAATAGCGCGGCGGGTCGCGACGGCGCCGCACGTCACCCGACCAGCTCCGGGCGAACATGATTGTAGCGCGGCTTGATTCCCATTCTACTGTAGAAATCGTCGGCCAGCGCGAGCGTTGATTCCGCCGCCCATTTGGCGCATCCATGACCGAGGATCTTTTGGAAAAGCGGGTTGCCAGCGCCCATCAGACGCGATTCGGGGAAGCGCCCGCGGAGTCGCTCGGCAAACTCGTAGCGTGGAGCGGTAGGATTCCGGTCCGCTAGCTCGGCGGGTAGACAGGCTGGTTCGTAGTGGACCAGCTTGTTTCTTAACTCGATGACAAGCTTTGCGTCGTCATACGTACGCCCCTCGGTATTGAAGCGAGACGCAGCGCATATCTTGGGCGTGCCCGCGAGCTCCAGCGCTTGTTCGAGCTTCGGGAGCGCTGCAGACTTTTTTGAAAGCGACTTGCTCCACGCTTCCGCAAAGGTGTGGCATACCTCCGGTGACTGGCCCTTCAGCAATCCGCCGTCCGGCTCGGAAGCATCGACGAACAGTTCGCCCGCGGTCGCCTCCAGGAACGCGACAGCAGCGAACACGGCCCCCGTCGCATACGCACGGCAATTAGCGATTGACGGGGCGTCGTACGAACCATCGTGCGCTTCTTCGATCACCTTGCACTGGCGCGCGAAGAAGAATGCAGATTGAATATGTTGAATCGAAAAGCTCGTCCGTAATTCAGCGCGTACATTCATCAGCAGCCCCTCGCAAGCTTCCTGATCCGCTCAGTTCTTGTTCTGCTCGGGCTTCACGTGGGGGATCGGGGCTGCGACCACTTCGTTGCGTCGCCCTCCCGGGTTGGATCAGTTACAAACGGGGTCACCCGGATCGGCCGCGGGATTCGGCGGGCCCGGCGGTGCATCGCCCATGAATATCCCGCAAACTTTCCCCGGCTCGAGGTCGTGCGTTGCCGTCGCCGACCATCCGTTCGGCACGGGCTCCGCGATACTGACGGTCACTCCGGCGGACGGCGCGTACCCGTGATGCGGCACGGTGGTCGTCACCCGTGAATTCTGCGGGATGAAGACGCCCCCGTTATCGCCCGCGTAAGCCTCCTGCGCGACCGCGAGGTTCCGAAGATCGTCCTTCATGGTCTCGACGAGGTCGCGGGCCCGAGCCTCTCGGTACTCCCACCAAGCGACCGATCCCGCCGCCACGACCAATACGGAAACGACGGCCATTCTGATGATTGTCGGGCCTACTCGATTAGGAACCATCGATGGCCAAGGTACACGCGATCAACGACCCTGGCGACCCAGGCCCGGTCAATATCTCATCAATCGAGGCGCTTTATTCGCACTTCGGCTCGCCGACGTTGGTGGCCGGGTTGCCGCCACCGGGAACGGTCGGAGGATCGCCGTTGTCGACATACATTCCGCATTTTTTGGCCGAATGACTGGGCATTGACGCAATTGCAGACCATCCGGTGGGTGTCGCAACAACCTGTAGCGTAACTCCGGACGACGGACCATAGGCCAAGTCAGGTAAAGCGTTCGGGCTGGTGACGGTGCCAGAAGCATAAAGACCACCATTATCTCCCGTGTATGCTTCCTGAGCGTTCGCCAAATTCCGAAGGTCGCCCTTCATCGTGGCGAAATATGCCTTCTCCTTCGCATTCGCGAACTTGGGGACTGCGATCGCCGCGAGGATGCCGATGATGACAACGACGATCAGTAGCTCAATCAGAGTGAAGCCCGCTCTTGAATGTCGCATGAAAGTCGCTGTGTGATCGCCGCGGCATCGACGTGTTCATGCGCCGCATCGGGACAACCCGCCGGGCCGAATGCCCGGACGGGTTTTCACCGATCGCAATCAGGACGCTAGTTGCACTTCGGTTCGCCGTCTACCGTTGCTGGCGCAACAGCCGCGGTGTTCACGAAAATCGCGCAAGTCTTCGCCGTGATATTGTGACTCGCTGTCGCCGACCACCCAGCGGGTGGGCCTGCCGCGGCGGTTGCCGTCACGGTCACACCAGCAGAGGGAACATACCCGTTGAGATTCACGGGCCCGGCCGCCAGGTTGCTTGCCGTGCCGCCCATGTAAGCTCCCGCGTTGTCGGCCGAATAACCTTCTTGTGCCGTCGAGAGGTTCCGCAAGTCACCCTTCATACTCGCGAGGTACGCCTTCTCCTTCGTGTTCGCGAACTTCGGGATCGCGATCGCGGCCAGAATGCCGATGATCACGACGACGATCAGAAGCTCGATGAGCGTGAAGCCTTTCCGTTTCCTGTTCTGCATGAGAGCTCTCCAATGGAGGGTTCGGCCGCCGCTGACATCAGACGTACCGGTCGGCCACTGGTAAAGCAACGCCAGGGCCACGCATGTCACACAAATGAAGTGCTGTTGGCACAAGGACTTAGCTTCAGCCGCCAGAATTTCCGTTGCGCACTCGCACCGCATTCCGCCAAGACTCTTGCGATTTGCGAGACCACATCCCGAGCGAAAA
>JACDCY010000014.1 GCA_013817305.1 Gemmatimonadaceae bacterium
CGCAGACCCAAGCTGAAAGCACCCGTCCCGGCCGCGTCGTGGGCCGAATCATCGACGCCGCGTCTGGCGAAGGACTGGCGGGCGTCGGGGTCCAAGTGGTCGGCACTACTATTGGCGCGCAGTCGGGACTCGACGGACGGTTCACCATCGGCGGCGTCTCGGCGGGCACCATCTCCGTCCAGGCGCGGCGGATCGGCTTCTCCCCGAAGACGGTGACGGGAATCGTCGTTCCCGCCGGCGGAGTGATCGAGCAGGACATATCGCTCGGCGCCGCCGCGGTGACGCTCGACGCTACGATCGTGACTGCGTCCTCGGAGCGCGGGACGGTCAACGAGGCGCTCGACGAGCAGCGGGCGTCCGTGAATGTCGTGAACTCCGTCACCCGCGAGCAGATTGCGCGCAGCCCGGACAGCGATGCGGCCCAGGCTGTTCAGAGAGTAAGCGGCGTGACGGTCCAGGACGGCAAGTACGTCTTTGTTCGCGGACTCGGCGAGCGCTACACCACCACGTCGCTCAATGGCGCAAGGATTCCCAGTCCCGAGCCGGAGCGCAAAGTGGTTCCGCTCGACCTCTTCCCGTCAGCGCTCATTCAATCCGTGACGACGTCGAAAAGTTTTACGGCCGATCAGCCGGCGGATTTCAGCGGCGCCCAGGTCGATATCCGGACAAGAGAATTTCCGGCGCGGCGCCAGACGCAGTTCAGTACCTCATTCGGCTATAACGATGCCGCCACCGGCAAGCAGGTCGTCTCTCCCATCAGCCTCGGACGGGACTGGCTGGGCTTCGCTGGCGGCGCACGGCAGATCCCGCAGCCGATAATCGCGGCCGGAAGCTTCGAGCCGGAACCATCGCAGGCACAGGTCAACTCGCTCGTGAACTCTTTCCGGAACGCCTGGACTCCGCGCCTGGAGGACGGCTCGCCGAACCGCTCATTAGGCCTCTCGACCGGCGGCAATACGTCGCTGTTCGGTGTGCGCACGGGTTATATCGGCTCGCTCAGCTACTCGTACAATCAGGAAGTACGCGACAATGAAATCCGCGCGTACGCCGAGCCGACGGACGGCACGACGGAGATAGACAGGTTCGAGGGAAATACCGGCCGCGCCAGCGTTCTTTGGGGCGGGCTGTTCAACGCGAGCCTCATGTTCGGCGCCAACACCCGGCTATCCTTCAACAACACCTACAACCGCAGCGCGGACAGCGAAGCGCGACGCGAAGCCGGTTTCAATAACAATCTCGGATCAAGACTTGTCATTGATCGCCTGCGGTTCGTCGAGCGGGCGGTGAGGTCCAATCAGATCGTTGCCAACCGCCAGTTCGGCGCGCGTGCGCGGCTCAATCTGGCCTTTACATCATCCGGCGTGAGCCGGGACGAGCCCGACCGGTCGGAGTTCGTGCGCGCGGATCCCGGCGACGGTCAGGCTCCCTTCTGGCTGGAGAATCCGCAGGCGGCAGTCCGCACCTATGGGAGTCTCACCGAATCGAATTACAACACGTCGGCTGATTACTCGCTTCAGCTCGGCGCGCCTGAACGTCAGCACGAGCTCAAGTTCGGCGGTCTGTATCGCTTTACGGAGCGCGCCTCCGACAACCGGGTTTACAGCATCCAGGGTCGTTCCCTGTCGCTGGACAACCGGCGGCTTTCCGCAGAGGAGATTTTCGACGGTCGGTTCTCCACGCCGACCGATACCTATTTCCGCATTACGCCGCTATCGCAGGGAGGCTCGTACCGCGCGGAAGACCAGCTCGGGTCCGGCTACGCAATGTTCGATTGGGCGTTATCGCAGAAGTTGCACGTAATAACCGGCGCCCGGGTGGAGCACTCCGCCGTCATCGTGAATGCCAGCCCCACCGTGGGTTCACCCGTGCGCGCGACTCCGACTTACACCGACGTGCTTCCGTCGCTGGTCGTGAACTTCCGCGCGACTGACCGTCACGTGTTGCGCTTGTCCGCGTCGCAGACCCTGTCGCGTCCGGAGTACCGCGAGCAGGCCGAGGTCGGCTACCGCGACGTGCTCGGTGGAGAAAACATCATCGGGAACTCGGCGCTCCGCCGGACACTTATCCAGAACGCGGATTTGCGCTGGGAGTTCTATCCCGCAGCGGGTGAGGTGTTCAGCCTCGGCTTCTTCGGCAAACGCTTCGATGATCCGATCGAGCGCGTATACCTCGCGACGTCGGGAACGAGGGTCATCACCTTCGTCAACGCCGAATCAGCCACCAACTTCGGCGCCGAGCTGGAAGTTCGGGCAGGACTGGACCGGATCGCCGGTTTCCTGGCTCCGTTTACGGTCTTCTCGAACGCCACCTTCATGCGGAGCAGCGTGCAGCTATCCGCCGTGCAACAGGCGGCACAGGAAGAGCGATCGATGGTCGGCCAGGCGCCGTATGTGGTGAACGCCGGGCTCAGCTTTACGCCCGCGGGAAGCTCCGTCAGCGCGACCATTTTGTTCAACCGCGTGGGGCGGCGGGTATACAGCGCCAGCGAATTGCCGCTTCCATTGACGTATGAGGAAGCGCGAACCGGTCTGGATTTCTCGCTGCGTACCCCGCTCTTCGGAGGAATCGCGGCCAAGATCGATGCCAAGAATCTGCTCGACTCGGAATATCTGTTACGCCAGGGCACCGTGACCAGGGAATCTTACCGGGCCGGTCGCGTCTACTCGCTCGGACTTTCCTGGCAGCCGTGACGGCCGTGCGTCGGGAACCGTGACGGTTTCGTGACGCATTGCCTACCAGACGTAGATATGCGCCCCGCTTCTTTAGGGGGCGTATTTCTTTGCCTCCCCAACTTTCCTGAAGGGACTCCCATGAAGCCTGTTTTTTCGTTCCCTCGCGTTTCCGTCCTCGCTCTGATTCTCGCCGGTTCGGCGTGCGGCGGAAGCGGTGACCTGATTGGTCCGATTCAACCGGACTGCGTCACTCAGGCGTGTGCCGCCGTGATCAGCAGCGATATCACCACGAACCGGACGCTGGACTCGGACACCACGTACACCCTGTCCGGGTTCATTCATGTCGCGAACGGCGCGACGCTCACCATCGAAGCGGGCACGAAGATCGTAGGGAAGTTCGACGTCCCGGGATCATCGCTATTCATTCTTCCGGGCGCCAGGATCAACGCGGTTGGAACCGCCGCGAAACCGATCGTCTTTACCTCGGAGAAGTCTTCCGGCCGTCAGGCCGGCGACTGGGGCGGACTGATCATCATCGGTAACGGGGTGATCAACAAGACCGGCACGCCGATCATCGAAGGAACGGGCAATTCCTCCGCGAACCCGCAGGTCACGTACGGCGGGGGCACGAACAACGCCGACAACAGTGGCACGCTGAGTTACGTGCGGGTCGAATTCGCCGGGTACGCCACCGCGGCCGACCAGGAGCTCAACAGCTTCACCTTCGCCGCGGTCGGCAGCGGCACGCAGATGTCCTTCCTGCAATCGCTGTACGGGCTGGATGATGCCTTCGAATGGTTCGGCGGCGCTGCCGACGCCAGGAATCTCGTTTCGTACGAGTCGGGCGACGATCACTTCGACATATCTGAAGGGTTCATCGGACGGCTGCAGTTCATCATCGCGTTCCAGTCCATCGTTCCCACGGCCCGGCCGGCCGCCGGCGGTGCTTCCGGCGATCCGCAGGGAATCGAGAATGACAACTGTGATGGGGCCGCGTGCTCGGCTGGGAGAAACTCCCTGCCCCGGAACGATCCTCTCGTGGCGAACTTCACGCTCGTTGGAACCGGCACCGGCGTTGTTGACGCTACCAGCGGCGGCATCGGCATGATGCTCCGGAGAGGCACGGCCGGATCGTACGTAAATGGTATCGTCGCGCGGTGGCCACGGGCCGCTATCAGCCTCCGCGATGCTGAGACGGTGGCGCAGGCGACGGCCGGTACGCTCGTGCTGAAGAATATCTACGTCGTTCAGACCGGCCCGACCTTCCAGGCTCAGTCGGGATCGACAGTGCAGGGCTCGGTGGACCTCGCCGCCAACAACATCGAGGTAACCGGCGGCACTACTACGGCAGCGAGCGTCTTCACTGCTCTTCCGGCCACCCCCGGCACTGCGGCCGATCTCGACTGGAGCATGGCGGCTGGCGCAGCTCCCCGCACCGGTGGAACGGGCGCGTTCACCGGAGCTCTGGCGACAAAAGCCGGCGCGTCGGTCAGCGGCACTTCGTATCGGGGCGCGGCTGACCCGGCCGGCGCCAAGTGGTGGGCAGGCTGGACGAACTACGCCCGCAATTGATCAATCTGGACCTCGCTGCAGGAAAGCCGGCGCGCATGCGCCGGCTTTCTTGCAGTTTTCTGGCAGCGATCTTCACGGTGCTTGCTGCCTGCGAGCCCGCACAGGACAGCGGACCGGCCGTTGCCGCCGATACCGCCCAACCAGCGGGGCGGATCGACAGCATTCTTCCGATGGCTGAGGCCGTCAGGCGCTTCCGCGAAGGCCTTACCGAAGTAACGCATTTGGAAGGTGGAGCGACTTCGCGCGACCAGCTCGTCAAGGATTTTGTCAGAGCCATCGAGAGCAACGATACCACCGCCATTCAACGGATGGCGGTTTCGCGGGCCGAATACGCTTACCTGTATTTTCCGACAAGCATGTACATGAAAAAACCCTACGAGCAAGCGCCCGCGCTCGCCTGGTTTCTCAACGCGCAGAATAGCGAAAAAGGAATCTCCCGTGTCATGCGTCGTTTGGGCGGTCACGACCTCGCGTTTGATAGTTACACGTGTTCGGAGGAAACGCGCGAAGGAGAGAACACGTTCTGGCGCTCCTGTACGGTTACATACGTGGATCCGCAGGACGGTGCCCGGGCGACGCGCAGATTGTTCGGGACGATCATCGCGCGGGCCGGACGTCATAAGTTCCTCAGCTTCGCCAACGACTTCTAGCTGAGACCCGAAGCCCGACCGCTGGACACGGAGGGAGGCAGCGCGTAAAGTCACGGCCCATGCCTTTCTGGCCCGGCCGAGTCTTTTGCGCCATCGGTTTTGCTGCGCTGTTCGCGTCTGCCACGCCGGACAGCGCGGCGGCACAGCAGCAACCTCCCGCGACGCCACCCCCGGACACAACGCCGCCAGCAGCTAGGAGAGCCCCGCAGCTGGACTTTTCCGGGGTAATCTTCGCCAACTACCAGTACCGCCTGGACCGCGGCCCAGCGCGGTCCGCGAACAAGTTCGACATCGAGCGCGTGTACCTGAATTTCCGCCTGCCAGCGGGAGAGCGGGCCAGCGTGCGGGTCACGACCGACCTCTTTCAGCAGACGAGCAGCGGGAACGATCAGTACTACCGGGGCTGGGTACTGCGCGCAAAGTACGCGTATCTGCAGTACGACTACCTCAAGCGCGGCGGCCTGACGGCGGTCGCCAGGCTCGGACTCGTGCATAACGTATTCATCGACCACGATGATTCGTTTTGGCCGCGCTGGATAAGCTCGGCCGCCGTGGATCGCTTCGGATTTTTTTCTTCCGCGGATGCCGGGCTTGTGACCCTGATCACCTTCCCTGGGAAGCGTGGTGAACTGTACGCCACGCTGGTCAACGGCCCGGGATACACATCCCGCGAAACCGACAGGTTCAAGGATTACGCTGCGAGGGTGACGCTGACACCCCTGGCCGGTTCGTCCACCGGATTCTGGCGAACTCTCGCGCTCACCGGCTGGATGTACGATGGCGCGGTCGGATCGCGGTTCGCCTCCGGCGGCACGGGCCAGGTTGGCCCGATCGGGTCCTCGCTCGAGCGCGACCGGTGGGGCGTTTTTGCGGCGGTTAAGGATCCCCGCCTGACGCTTGCGGCGCAGTATTCCAACCGCCGGGACCAGGGCGAAGCCGGCGACAACACGGCATTATCGCCAAGGGTTGTCGTGGACAGCAGCGGGTCACTGATCTCCACGTACGCCGTGGCGCGCTTGCTCCGCGGACGGGGCAAGGCACCGCGGCAGCTACATGCCCTGGCGCGGTTGGACCGTGTCACCACGCATCGGGACCGCGGCGACCGGCATCATCTGGTCGTGGGGGGGCTGATCTGGGACTTCACCAGCGCGGCGTCACTATCGCTGGATTACCAGGAAGTCCTGCCCGAACGTGGCTCGGCGGCAGCTCCCAACAAGGCGGTGTTCATGCATTTGGTCGCCCGTTTCTGACACTCGGCGCCCTGACCCTGGGCTCCGCGACGTGCTGTCATATTTTTTCGTGACAATCTCGTTACGACCACTCCGTGCCGCGCGTTTCCGCTCGCCTATCTTATGTGTGCGCCGCCCGTGGCATCACACCTCCGCAAATCACCCGAACATCCGCCTCCAGGAGACCGCGCATGTCGCGTCGCCGCTTTGCCGCGCTGGCCTTGGCCGCGTTGGCTTGCACTTCATCGGACAAGAATGACGATGCCGGGGGCCCGGCATCCCGATCCGGCTCAGTGGATCTCACCGGCGCTGGAGCGACATTCCCTTACCCGCTCTACTCCAAGTGGTTTTCGGACTATGCCACCGCGACCGGCGTTCGGATCAATTATCAGTCGATAGGATCGGGCGGCGGTATACGGCAGCTGTCGGAGGGCACGGTGGACTTCGGCGCTACGGACGGCCCAATGAGCGACGAGGAGTTGAGCAAGGCCAAGGGTGGGGCGATCATGCACTTCCCGACGGTGCTCGGCGCCGTGGCGATCGCGTACAATCTGCCGAATGTCACCGGTGAGCTTCGACTGTCGGGCCCAGTCATCGCTCAGATCTTCCTCGGCACAATCAAGAAATGGAACGACCCGAAGATCGTCGCGCTCAACCCTGGCGTCACGCTCCCGGCGAGCGACGTACTGGTCGTGCACAGGTCGGACGGCAGCGGTACCACCTACGTCTTCAGCGATTACCTCGCCGCGGTGAGTCCTGCCTGGGCCAGCGGTCCCGGCCGTGGCAAGGACGTCGCCTGGCCAGTCGGCTTGGGCGGTAAGGGAAACGAAGGCGTAGCCGGCCAGATCAAGCAGATCCCCGGCGCCGTCGGCTACGTCGAGCTGGCTTACGCCAAGCAGAACAATCTCCCCGTCGCCTCGATCCAGAACGCCGCGGGCGCGTTCGTGGCGCCGAGCATCGAAGCGGTCACCGCTGCCGCAGCGGGCGTCGGCGCGCGTCTTCCGGCGAATACCGATTACAGGATCTCGATCGTGAACAGCCCGGGCGCCGATTCTTATCCGATCTCGTCCTTCACCTGGCTGCTGGTGTACCGCCAGCAGGCTGATTCCGTCAAGGCTCGCAAGCTGATCGACTTCATGCGCTGGGCGCTAACGGACGGTGGGAAGCAGGCGGCGGCGCTCGATTACGCTCCGCTTCCCCCGGCCATCGCCGAGCGGCTGCGGCAGCGGCTCGACTCGATCCAAATAAGCGCCAGCGGTGGCTGACGCCGTCGCGCCCACGGGCGCGAGCGGAGGCATTGGTAGCAGACGGCGGGCGATGATCCTGGCAGGGGTCGCCCCCGGCGACCGCGTCTACCAGCTCGCGATCACCGCGTTTGCTCTCGTAGTACCGGCGCTGCTCGTGCTCATCGCCATCGCGATCGGCGTCGCGGCCTGGCCTGCGTTCGCCACGGCCGGCCTGTCGTTCATCACGAGCAGCGAGTGGAACGTGCAGGCCGGGAAGTTCGGGGCCGCGCCGGCCATCTATGGCACTCTCGTGTCGTCGTTCATTGCACTGCTGCTCGCCACGCCGCTCGCCGTTGGCGTCGCGATTTTCCTGTCGGAGATCGCCCCCAAATGGCTGCGTCAACCGGTGGCCTTCCTCGTGGATCTGCTCGCGGCCATACCGAGCGTGGTGTACGGGCTCTGGGGGATTTTCTTCCTCGTGCCGATGCTGCGTGAGCACGTTGTGCCGTTTCTCCGCGACACGCTCCACCTCGGCAGCACGCCCCTGTTCAGCGGGCCCGCGTACGGCCCCAGCATGCTGGCCGCGGGCGTCATCCTGGCAATCATGGCGCTGCCGTACATCTCGGCGGTGACGCGCGAGGTTCTGCTCGCGGTGCCGCGCTCGCAACGCGACGCGGCGCTGGCGCTCGGCGCCACGAAGTGGGAGATGATCTGGGACGCAGTGATCCCGTATGCGCGCTCCGGCATCATCGGCGGGATCATCCTGGGTCTGGGCCGCGCGCTCGGCGAGACCATGGCGGTGACGATGGTCATCGGAAACCGGCCCGAGATCTCGGCTTCCCTGCTCGCCCCTGGTTACACGATGGCTTCGCTGATCGCCAACGAGTTTACCGAAGCGACGAGCGACCTGCACCTGTCGGCGCTGATGGCAGTGGGTGCGGTGCTGTTCACCATCACGCTCATTGTCAACGCGATCGCGCGCTGGCTGGTATGGCGCGTCGCCAGCGGACCGCGCTCGTGAGCTCCCTCCGCCGTAGGAAGACCGGCAACGTCGTGATGCTGGCGCTTACCTACATAGCAGCCCTCCTCGCTACACTGCCGCTCGTCTTCATTCTCTTCCACCTGTTGCGGCAGGGCGCGAGCACGCTGACGCCCGACTTCTTTACGAACATGCCCCGCCCCGTGGGTGAGGCGGGCGGCGGGATGTCGAACGCGATCGTCGGCACCCTGATACTCATCGCCATCGCGTGCGCGATCGGCCTGCCGGTAGGCGTCGGCGCCGGATTATATCTCGCCGAGAAACGGGCCGGCGCGCTGGCCATGACCGTACGCTTCCTGTCGGACGTGCTCAACGGTCTGCCGTCTATCGTCCTGGGAATTTTCGCGTGGCAGTTTCTCGTGCGACCATTCGGGAGGTTCTCCGCGCTCGCTGGCGGAATCGCCCTGGGCGCGATGATGATCCCGCTGGTCACCCGCACGACCGAAGAGATGATCCGCCTGGTCCCGAACTCGCTGCGCGAAGCCGCGCTGGCCCTTGGGTATCCGCGCTGGCGTACGTCCATGAGCGTGATTCTGCGAACCGCGCTGCCCGGAATCGTGACCGGTGCCCTAGTCGCCGTAGCGCGCATCGCCGGAGAGACTGCGCCGCTCCTCTTCACCGCCTTCGGCAACCAGTTCTGGTCAACCTCGCTCGATGAGCCGATCGCCGCGCTTCCACTCCAGATCTTCGCATACGCGATCAGCCCGTACGACGAATGGCACGCGCAGGCATGGGCCGGCGCGCTGGTCCTCATCGTCATAGTCCTCATCATCAGTCTCGCGGCCCGACACGTCACCCGCGCACGCTTTGGCTCAGCTACAGATTGATCCCGCGGTGATCGCGGAGGAGATCGAAGACTCACCGCGCAAGCCGTGCCTGGCCGCGCGCGAGCTGAGCGCGTTTTTTGGCCGATCACGCGTCGTGTCGAATGTGACGATCGACTTTCGCGACCGCGAGGTCACGGCCATCATCGGGCCGTCCGGGTGCGGCAAGTCCACGCTTCTGCGCTGCCTCAACCGGATGCACGAGACCGCGCCGGGCGCGACGGTATCGGGTACCGTGACGCTGGACAGCACCGATATCTACGCGCCGGGCGCGGACCCGATAGCGGTCAGGCGCCACATCGGAATGGTATTTCAGCGACCGACGCCATTTCCCACGATGTCCATCAGCGACAACGTCACCGCGGGCCTCAAGATTCTGGGGCGAAAGGCGCCACGTGGCAAAGACGCGGAAGACATTGTCGAGGGCGCGCTCCGGCACGCCGGCTTGTGGGAGGAGGTGAAGGATCGCCTTGGAGAAAGTGCCATCGCTCTGTCCGGCGGGCAGCAACAGCGGCTGTGTATCGCGCGCGCTCTGGCAATCCGCCCGCGGGTGATTCTGCTGGACGAGCCGACGGCGTCGCTCGACCCGCTCAGCTCGCAAAAGGTCGAAGAGCTCGTTTATCAGCTCAAACAGGACATTGCAGTCGTCATCGTCACGCACAACCTGCAGCAGGCGGCCCGCGTGTCCGACCGGACGGCGTTTTTGCTCCTGGGAGATTTGATCGAAAACGCGCCAACTAACACGCTATTCACCGCGCCGGCGGATCCGCGCACTGAAGCGTACATCACCGGAAGATTCGGATGAACGTTGCCGCTCCTGTAACGCCCACCGTGGAGGCACGGAACTTCTCCTTCTGGTACGGGAAGAAGCAGGCGCTGTACGACATCACGCTCACGATGCCGCCACGCTCGATAACGGCGCTGATCGGACCGTCAGGTTGCGGAAAATCCACGTTCCTTCGTTCCATCAACCGGATGAACGATACGATTCCAGGCGCGCGTCATGAAGGCAGCATCCTTCTGCGTGAGCGGGACGTGTATGCGCGGGACATGGACGTCGTTCATCTGCGGCACCGCGTGGGAATGGTGTTCCAGCGGTGGAACCCGTTTCCCAAATCCATTTACGACAATGTGGCGTACGGCCCCCGGATCAACTCCGGACTGCGGGGACGCGAACTGGACGAAGTGGTGGAGCGGTCGCTCCGGCGGGCGGCGCTATGGGAGGAAGTCAAGGACAGGCTTCGCCAGAGCGCGCTCAGTCTGTCCGGCGGGCAGCAGCAGCGACTGTGCATCGCGCGGGCGCTGGCGAATCAGCCGGAGGTCCTCCTGCTGGACGAGCCGGCCAGCGCGCTGGATCCCGGCTCCACTCAGAAGATCGAGCAACTGCTGTCCGAGCTGAAATCCGAGCTGGCAATTGTGATCGTGACGCATAACCTTCAGCAGGCGGGACGAGTGTCCGACTATACGGCGTTCTTCTATCTGGGGCGTCTGGTCGAATGCGATGACACCGCCCGACTCTTCACAACTCCACGCGAACAGCAGACCGAAGCGTACATAACCGGGAGGTTCGGATGACGGCAGCGATCGAACCGAGCGGAGGCTTCCGCCACTTTCACGACCAGCTCGCGGAGCTGAAGCAGCGCCTCCTCGACATGTCCGAGCGAGCCGAGCATCTCGTTGAGCTCGCGGTCAGCGGTCTTCTGACCAGGGATCGGGGCAAGGCAGAGCTGGTCATCGGTGGCGACAAGGATTTGAACTCGATGGAGATCGAGATCGAGCAGCGCGCAATCGCCCTGCTCGCGCTGCAGCAGCCGATGGCGAGAGACCTCCGCTTCATCATCGGCACGATCAAGATCTCCAACGATCTCGAGCGGGTGGGCGACCACGCCGTGAACATCGCCGAGTCGTCGCTACGGCTCATAGACTCGAACGCGACGATCATTCCCGACCCCGAGCTCGAGGACATGGCCCGGCGTGCGCGGGCGATGCTGAGCGACGCGCTGGACGCGTTCATTCAGGCCGACGGTGCGCTCGGCCGCGAGGTCTGCCGCGCGGACGATGTCGTTGACGCACTCCACAACTCCGTCTTCCGGATTCTATTGACGCACATGATGGCGGACGCGCGCACGATCACTCCGTCCCTCGAGCTCCTGCTCGTGAGCCGGAATCTCGAGCGCGTTGCAGACCTCGCGACCAACATCGGCGAGGACGCCGTATATCTGGCCGAAGGCAAGCAGATCAAGCACCATTTCGAGGATTGATCGCCCGGGTGCACGCGTGGCCCCGAACATGCGCCATCGACTCGTTATGAAGACCGCATCCGACCTCAAGACGCCAACCGCAAGACCCCGCGCGCCCGGCAAGCCTGACGGCGTGTCACGCATCGCGGCGATCGACATCGGATCGAACTCCATCCGCCAGATAGTGGCCGACGTGGGCGCCGACGGCACGATCCGCATCGTGGACGAGATGAAGGCCGCTCCTCGACTCGGAGCGGGGACGCGTGAGACGCGCCGGATAGACGAAAGCAGGATGCGGGATGCTCTCGAAGTGGTGGGGCGCATGGCCACTCTCGCGCGCCAGCTCGGAGCCGAGCGCGTCGAGGCGGTCGCCACCAGCGCCGTCCGGGACACGACCAACGGCCACCTGTTCATGGACCTCATTCGTGAGGAGAGCGGACTGAACGTGCGCGTCCTCGACGGCGTGGACGAAGCCCGGCTCAGCTTCCGAAGCGCGCTCGCGCATTTCGAGATCGGCAAGGGACGGGCGGTCGTGCTCGACATTGGCGGTGGGTCGCTCGAGCTCGCGCTCAGCGCGGATGGACTGCTCGAGCGATTGATCTCGCTCCCGCTGGGCGCACTCCGGCTGACGGAAGAGTTTCTGCCCGGGAAGGTCCGGCGCTCGCGGGTGAAGAAATTGCGGCGCAAGATCCGGCGCACCTTGAGCCGCAAGCTGCCCGTGCGCAACTGGCGCGGCGCGATGGTCATCGGCTCGGGCGGCACCTGCACCAACATCGGCGAGATGTTTCTTGCCCGCCGCGGGCTTCACATGGCCCAGACGGTTCAGGGGACGAAGGTGCCCTGCGCCGAGGTAGAGCGGATCCTCGACATGCTCGTCGATCTCCCCGGCGAGGAGCGTGCAAATATCCCTGGACTCAATCCGGCGCGCTCCGACATCATCGTCGCGGGAATCTGCGTCATCGTCGAAGTGCTCGAGCGCCTCGACTCGCAGGAGCTCACCGTGTCCAGCTACGGCATCCGCGAGGGGCTACTCCTCGAAACCGCGCGCGTGCGACCCAAGATCGCGGACCCTGGCCAGACCCGGCAGCGGTCGGTGATGCAGCTCGCCGAGCGATCGCATTACGAGGAGCTGCACTCGAAGCACGTCCAGGCGCTCTCTCTGCAGATCTTCGATCAGATCGGCGAGCGTCTCGGCTGCGAGCCCGGGGAGCGCGATCTGCTGGCGGATGCCGCGCTGCTGCACGACATCGGCTACCACATCAATTACGAGAGCCACCACAAGCATTCATATCACCTGATCAGCCATGCCGAGCTGCTCGGAATGTCTCCCGTGGAGCAGGTGATCGTGGCAAATGTGGCGCGGTATCACCGGGGGCCGCGACCGAAGAAGAAGCACCCCCACTACTCCGGGCTCGACAAACAGTCCCGCCGCGTGGTCGAGCGGCTGTCCGCCATTCTCCGCGTGGCTGACGGCTTCGACCGCGGTCACTCCGCTGCCGTGCGGAGCGTGCATGCGGAGTGGGGCGCCGACGCGATCACGCTCAAGGCAAGATCGGCCGACACCGGCCGCGAGATTCAGCTCGAGCTCTGGGGGGCAGACCGGAAAGCGCGGCTCCTCGAGAAGGTCTCGGGAGTGTCCGTGCGCATCGTGGGTCCCGCGGGCGCCGTAGTCACTTCAGACGCGAAGACCGAGGGCGAGTAGTCTCTTACGGCGCGCGCTCTGCCGGGTGATGCGGGATCTCCGCGACCGGCCGCGCCTCCCGGTCGACCAAGCCCCACGAATCGAGCAACAGCGTGCGGTGAGTTGCCCGCTCCACGTCGGCCCCGGGCAGACGCTGCACGTACGTGCCGTCGGGCTTCAGCTCCCACGCCTGGCGATTGTCGACGAGGCAGGTATCCAGCAGCGACTTCACGCGCGGGTGCAGCAGAGGATCCTCCACCGGCACGACGCACTCGACGCGGCGGTCGAGATTGCGCGGCATCCAGTCGGGCGAGCCGAAGTAATATTCGGGCGCGCCGCCGTTTTCCCAGTACCAGATGCGGGAATGCTCGAGGAATCGTCCGACGATACTCGTCACACGGATGCGGTCGCTCACGCCGGCCAGCTGCGGACGGAGACAGCATATCCCGCGAATTATCAGATCGATCTCCACTCCGGCCTGTGAAGCCGCGTACAGCGCGGTGATGATCTCTTCGTCCACGAGAGCGTTCATCTTCGCTATGATGCGGGCGGGCTTCCCTTCCCTGGCGAACTGAACCTCGCGCTCGATCATGTCGAGAAAGCGCCGGCGCATGTTAGCGGGAGCTATGATCAGCTTCCTGTAGATGCTTTGCCTCGAGAAGCCGGTCAGCGCGTTGAACACGTCGCTGACGTCGGCGCCAATGGACGGGCTGCACGTGAACAATCCAAGATCCGTATAAATCCGCGCGGTCTTGGAGTTGTAGTTGCCGCTTCCGATGTGCGCGTAGCGGCGGATGCCGTCCCCTTCCTTCCTGACGACCAGCGCGGTCTTGCAATGTGTCTTCAAGCCCGGCAGGCCGTACGCGACATGCACGCCGAAGCTCTCCAGCGTCCTCGCCCACGTGATGTTGTTCGCTTCGTCGAAGCGCGCCTGAAGCTCGACCAGCACGGCGACCTGCTTTCCGCGCTGCGCTGCCTCGGTTAGCGCCCGCACTATCGCCGTGTCGCCCGACGTCCTGTACAGCGTCATCTTGATGGCGAGCACGTGCTCATCCAGCGCCGCCGCCTGCAGAAAATTCTCGACGCTGGCGGTGAACGAATCGAACGGATGGTGCACGAGGATGTCGCGTTCCCGAATCGCGGCAAAAACCGATCGCGTGGGGTCGCGAAGCTCGGGCGGGATGACCGCTGTATAGGGCGGATCGCGCAGCTCCGGGACGTCGAGCATCGCGATCGCCATGAGGTCGCCCAGCTCGAGCAGAGGTCCGGTCTCCACCAGATCTTCCTCGTGCAGCAGAGCGTTCTCCGAATCCAGATCCTGCTGCTCGGCGAGCTCCTCGCGCAGCAACGCGCGCAGCGCCGGCGGAGTCCCGTCCTGCAGCTCGACGCGAACGACCTCCGCGAACCTGCGCTGGAAAACCTGCTCCTCGATCATGGCGAGCAGGTCCGAGGTGTCATCGGACGCGGCCAGCTCGAGATCGGAATACCGGGTCACACGGAATGCATGCCAGCCGCGCATCTCCATCCCGGGAAAGAGCGCGCCGAGGTTCGCGCCGATCACCTGCTCGAGCGGAACGAAGTGGTGCGCCCGCCCGAACGGCACCCACCGCGGCAGACTCTTGGGGACCTTTACGCGCGCGAAGTGCTCAGTCCCGCTCTGAGGATCAAAAACCTGGACCGCGAGCGAAAGGGAGAGATTCGAGATGTACGGGAAGGGGTGCCCCGGATCGAACGCCAGCGGAGTGAGGACGGGAAAAACCTGCGATTCGAAAAATTCGTCGACCACCTGCCACTCGGGCGGCGTGAGGTCGTCCATCGTGACCAGCTTGATTCCATGCTCGGCCAGCTCGGGAAGAAGCAGGTCGTGCAGGCAGGTGCGCTGCAACGCCATCATCTCCGCGATCTTTTTGTTGATTGCATCGAGCTGCCCGCGCGTAGCCACCCCGTCCGCGCTCGGCTGCTCTACGCCGGCGGCAAGCTGGCGCCGCAGTCCCGCTATGCGAACCATGTAGAACTCGTCCAGGTTCGTCGCGAAGATCGCCAGAAATTTGAGGCGCTCGAGCAGAGGATTGCGCTCGTCGAACGCCTCGTGCAGAACACGGGAGTTGAACTCGAGCCAGCTGAGCTCGCGGTTGAAGAAGAGTGTGGATGTCACTTGAGGTGCACGTCCGCAGGATGTTTGCTGTCGCTCCAGACCGCGCCCGCATCCGCGACCAGCGAGCGCCGTCGTACAAGCTTACGGTCCTCGAACAGCTTGACGAGTAACACTCCTGCAACAAACCCACCGACATGGGCCCAGACCGCCGTGCCGCCGGTGAGCTCGGGGCCCGGGCGGAGCTGCGGAAGCCCTTCGAGGATCTGCAGCGCGAACCAGTAGACGAGAACTATCCACGCCGGGATTCGAAACACGCGAAAGATTATGATGAAGATGAACAGCATGCGTACCCGCACCCGGGGGTACAGCAGCAGATAAGCACCCATCACTCCCGAGATGGCCCCGGACGCCCCAATCGTAGGCAAAACGGACGAGGGCTCGACGAATACATGGGCTGCAGCAGCCGCCAGCCCGCATATCACGTAGAACGCAGCGAACCGGACGTGCCCCATGCTGTCTTCGATGTTATTGCCGAACACCCACAGAAAGAGCGAGTTGCCGAGCAGATGCCCCCAGCCGCCGTGGAGGAACATGGAGGTAAAAGGCGTGATGATGTTGACGGGCTCCCTGTCAATGACGCACGCGAGCCCTTCTCCAATCGGAACCCCGGTGCCCACCTCTGCCAGCCGGGTGAGCTCGCCCGGCACCATGCCGTAATTGCAGGCACTCGCCGCCAGCGCATATCCGTCGAACCCGGCACCCTGAACCAAAAACCAGACCGCAGCGATGCTACCCAGGATCAGGTAAGTGACCCAAGGCGTGCTTAACGTCGGATTTTCGTCCCCAATTGGAATCATGGCGCCAGTATCGAGACATTCGGACTACTCTGCCAAACCGGCAGATTAATCCGGCCCTTGAGTTGCTTTATTCGGGGTCAGCAAATCGTTGGCTCGCAGGTCTTTAGCCAACAGCCAATGCCCACCAGCCAACAGCGAGCACCTCAATGGCAGACAAAGTAATCGGAATCGACCTCGGCACGACCAACTCGGTCGTTGCGGTCATGGAAGGCGGAGACCCCGTCGTGATCCCGAACGCAGAGGGCGGCAGGACCACCCCCTCGGTCGTTGGGTTCACCAAGGATGGCGAGCGCCTCGTCGGCCAGATAGCCAAGCGCCAGGCAGTGACCAACCCCACCAACACCGTCTTCTCCATCAAGCGGTTCATGGGGCGCAAGACGAGCGAGGTCTCCGAGGAGAAGCAGCGCGTCCCCTATAAGGTGACGAGCGGCGCCAACGACGTCGCCACGGTCGAGGTGCAGGGCAAGAACTTCACGCCCCCCGAAATCTCCGCGATGATCCTGCAGAAGATGAAGCAGACCGCGGAAGACTACCTCGGCCAGAAGGTCGTGAAGGCTGTCGTGACCGTCCCCGCGTACTTCAACGACTCGCAGCGGCAGGCCACCAAGGACGCCGGCAAGATCGCCGGCCTCGACGTGCTCCGCATCATCAACGAGCCGACAGCAGCTGCGCTCGCTTACGGGCTCGACAAGAAGAAGGACGAGAAGGTCGCCGTGTTCGATCTCGGCGGCGGCACGTACGACATCTCCGTGCTCGAGCTGTACGACGTGGAAGGCTCGCGGCAGTTCGAGGTGAAATCCACGAACGGCGACACCCACCTCGGCGGCGACGACTTCGATCAGCGTGTGATCGACTGGCTCGTGGCCGAGTTCAAGCGCGACCAGGCGATCGACCTCTCCAAGGATCCGATGGCGCTGCAGCGGCTCAAGGAAGCGGGCGAGAAGGCGAAGATGGAGCTGTCGACGACGCAGTCGACGGACATCAATCTTCCGTTCATCACCGCCGACCAGAGCGGCCCGAAGCACCTGAACTACACGCTCACACGCGCGAAATTCGAGCAGCTCGTGGACGACCTCATCAAGCGGGTGATCCCGCCGATGGAGCAGGCGCTCAAGGACGCGAACCTCAAGCCGGAGGAGATCGACGAGATCCTCCTCGTCGGCGGCTCGACGCGCATCCCGCGGATCCAGGAAGAGGTCAAGAAGTTCTTCGGCAAGGAGCCCAACAAGGGGGTGAACCCGGACGAAGTAGTCGCGATCGGCGCGGCAGTCCAGGGCGCGGTCCTCACGGGCGAGCAGAAGGACGTTCTACTGCTGGACGTGACGCCGCTCTCGCTCGGAATCGAAACGCTCGGCGGCGTGACCACGGTGCTCATCCCGCGGAACACGACGATCCCGACCAAGAAGACCGAGACCTTCTCGACCGCAGACGACAACCAGACCACGGTAGAGATCCACGTTCTGCAGGGCGAGCGCGAGCTGGCCCAGTACAACAAGACCATCGGAAAATTCCAGCTCACCGGGATTCCGCCGGCACCGCGCGGAATGCCCCAGGTCGAGGTCACCTTCGACATCGATGCCAACGGCATCCTGCACGTGACCGCGAAGGACAAGGCCACCGGCAAAGAGCAGAAGATCAAGATCGAGGCTTCGAGCGGCCTGTCCGACGGCGAGATCGACCGCATGGTCAAGGACGCGGAGAAGAACTCGGCGGAAGACAAGAAGCGCCGCGAGGAGATCGACGCGCGCAACCGGCTCGACAGCATGACGTACGAAGTCGAGAAGAACGTGAAGGAGTGGGGCGACAAGGTCGCGCCGGAAGTGAAGACCCGCGTGGACGAAGCCGTTGAGCGCGCGCGCAAGGCGCTCAAGGGCGACGACGTCGGCGAGATCAAGGCGGCGCAGGAAGAACTCACTAAGGTCTTCAGTGAGGCCGGCCAGGCGTTCTACCAGCAGCAGTCACAGCATGCGGGCCCGACCGGCGACGCGGCGACCGGGGAGCCGGGCGCAGCTTCCGAAGGTGCTGCTCCCGCCGACGACGTGGCGGAGGCGGATTACGAGATCGTGGACGAAGACAAGAAGTAGGTCCGCCGGCCGGGCGGAGCCCGGGGATGGTCTTCGACCGCTACGCGCGCAAACTACGCGCGCTAAGACGCGGCCTGCGACCACCCCCGGGCTCCGCCCGGCCTGCTGGCATCTGAAACCCGCACGGGGGTTCGGGTGTCATACCCTGTAGCTCCGTAACTCTCCCCAAGCTTCAACAACAGGTTCGCATATGGTCCCCTCGTTCTCTCGTGCCCGCTGGACCCTAGCGGTAGTGATCGCGTTCCTCGGCGGGTTGATGATCGCCTCCGGCATGAACTGGACGCGCCCTACGTTCGCGCAGGGCCGCCCCTCCGCGATGGACGTTCAAACGGTAGCTGAGGCGAGCAACGCGTTCGTCTCGATCTCCGAGAGCGTTACGCCTGCCGTCGTATCGATCACGGTGAACATTCGGCCGGACACGACGCGCCCGCGCGGACGCACGCAGATGCAGATCCCGCCGGGCATGGTTCCCGAAGGAATGGAAGAGCTGTTCGAGCAGCTGCAGCAGGGGCAGCAGGCCCCGAGAGTGCAGACGGGAATGGGTTCGGGCGTGATCGTCTCGAAGGACGGCTACATCCTCACCAACAATCACGTCGTCACCCGCAGCGACATGCGGACGGTGGCCGACAGGGTGACGGTGCGCCTCCTCAACGGGCGGCAGTACACTGCAAGAGTAGTCGGCACGGATCCGACGACCGACGTCGCCGTGCTCAAGATCGAGGGCGACGATTTTCAGTTCGCCGTGCTGGGCGATGACACGCGCTCGCGCGTCGGTGAATGGGTCCTGGCCATCGGCAATCCGCTCGGCTTCGACCATACGGTTACCGCGGGAATCATCAGCGCGAAGGGCCGAGGTGGCCAGGTGCTGCAGAACCTCGCGGCGAACAACCAGTACGGGATCTTCGACTTCATTCAGACCGACGCCGCGATCAATCGCGGCAACTCGGGCGGCCCGCTGATCAACAGCCGCGGCGAGGTGATCGGCATCAACACCGCGATCGCCAGCCCGAACGGGTTCAACGCCGGCTACGGCTTCGCGATTCCGATCACGCTCGCGCGCAAAGTCATGACGGACATCATCGAGCACGGCCGAGTTCGCATCGCGGTGCTCGGCATCCAGATCGACGAAGTCGATGCGCAGGACGCGGCAGCAGCCAGGCTCGCGGATGTGCGCGGCGTGATCGTCGGCGGGTTCAGCGGCGAGAACACGCCGGCGAGGCAGGCGGGCGTGCGCGAGGGCGACGTCATTGTCGCCGCCGACGGCCAGCAGGTGGACCGGGTAGCCGGGCTGCAGCGAATTGTTCGCAGCCACACACCAGGCGAAACTGTCGAGTTGCAGGTGGTTCGGTTCGGCACCCGCCATACTTTCCGCGTTCGCCTCACGGAAGCGCCGTCACAGCAGGCGGCGGCGACACCGGCGCGAGGACCAGCGCGGATCGCCCCCGGCGTGGTAACGAACAGCAATCGCCTCGGGGTTTCGGTAACGGACGTCACGCCGGAAGTAGCGCAGGGCCTCCGCATTGGGAATCAGCGAGGCGTGATTGTGACTGATGTCGTGGGTCTCGGGCCGGCCTACGAGCGCCTCTACGCCCAGGAGATCATCGTGGCCGTCCTGTCACCCGTTGACCGGGAGATTCGTGCTGCAACGGAACTGCAGCAGGTGTTGTCGGGGATGAAGGCGGGCGACTACATCTCACTCCGCGTGCTGCGACCGCAACCAAATGGCACCCCGCAATCACGGGTAGTGAATATCAGAGTGGACTAAACGCAGGCACCAGCCTGTGAACGCAAAAGCGGCGCCGATGATCGGCGCCGCTTTTGTTTGGCGGGTGTAATTTCCAGCTACGCGGAAGTGGCGGAATTGGTAGACGCGCTGGACTTAGGATCCAGTGGAGCAATCCGTGGGGGTTCGAGTCCCCCCTTTCGCATATATTCCTCATTAGAGATGCAATCCCCTGTTGGAGACGAGAGCGGCAGCCGTCCGCTGAATCCTCGGACAGAGACGCCGGACACGACGCCTCCGCCGTACCGTGCACTGATGCGCCCGGGACTGGCTCTTGTGGCAGCGGCTCTCCTCATCATGATCGCCGCCGGTTACTGCAGCAACCGCATGCCGTTCGCCTTCTTCAAGGGCGGCACCAAGGTCACGCACGACCTGGTCATCGAGCAGATGCGCGCGGTGGCTAAGCTGGTATCCAGCGAAGCGACCGTACGCGACGTGATCGTATACGAGAACACGTGGTACGGGTCCACGAAGCGATCACTTGTCGTCGTCACCGGGCGGCTCCTGGCCGGCATCGACCTGGGCGACAAGCCCGACGTCACCATCGATCACTCTGCCAAGCGTATCACGATGCGCGTCCCGTCCGCGCGCCTGATCGGCATCGAGATTACGGACATGACGACGTATGACGAGCGCGGCGGATTGTGGAATCCGTTCAGACCGGCTGATCGGGATACGATACAGCGGCAGGCGCGGGCGCAGCTCACCTCCGCAGGGAGCACGCTCGGGCTGCTGCGCCATGCCAATGAGAGCGCCGTTCAGCTGCTTCGCGCGTTGCTGGCGAAAGACGGATATACGGTGGACGTGACCATCCGCGGTGCGCCGCCACCTGCACCACCAGGTTAGCGGCTCGGGCCACCGAGCCAGCGCGCGGCGACGCCCTCACAGGAGCTTGCGCGCCTGAATTAACTTAAGGAATGGAGTTTACCGCCAAAGAATCCACCGGAGTCGACCGCCGAATTCAGGTGTCAGTTCCGGTTGAAGCCGTGAAGCAGGCCGAAGAAAAAGCCGCCCGCCGCTATGCCACCAAGGTGCGCATGCCGGGCTTCCGCCAGGGCAAAGCTCCACCGGCGATGATCCGCAAGAAGTTCGGCGAGGCCATCCGGCAGGAAGCTCTCGAGGCGCTCGTGCGCGATGCGTACGAGGAAGTGATCACGAAGCAGGACCTCAAGATCGCTTCGCAGCCGCATATCCACGACGTGAAGTTCGAGGAGGGCAAGCCGCTCACGTTCGAGCTGCACGTCGAGGTGAGACCTACGATCGAACTTGCGCGCACGAGCGGATTCAAGATTGCGCGTCCGAAGATCGCGATCACCGACGACATGCTCGCCGAGCAGCTCGAGCACGTTCGCGACGAGAAGGCCATCTGGACGCCGACGGAAGGCCGCCCGGAAGTCGGCGATCAGGTGCGCGTCACGCTGGCGACGAAGGAAGAGTCGGGAGACTTTGCAGAGCCGCGGGAGTACCCCGTGGAGCTGGGCGGCGGCCAGGCAATCGCTGGTATCGAAGATCTGATCATGCAGCTTTCGCCCGGCGAAACCCTCGAGCGTCCCGTTCAGTGGCCGGACGATTTCCCCGACGAATCCCAGCGTGGCAAATCGAAAACGGTCCGGGTCACGCTGCACGACGTGAAGCGTAAGTCCGCGCCCGCGCTCGACGACGCGTTCGCTCGCGAGGTCGGTGATTTCGATTCCGTCGACGCGCTGAAGGCGGCCGTACGAGCTGACCTGGAGCGGCAGGCGGAGCGCGACGCCGACGGTCTCGTCCGGCACCGCGTCATCGGTGAGATTTTAGCGGCGAACGCGTTCGACATTCCGAAGAGCTGGGTGCGCCAGATGGTCGACAGCTACGCCGAGGCATACCAGATCCCGGAGGCCGAGCGGGAGAATTTTACCGCGGAATTCCTTCCGATCGCGGAGCAGCAGGTGCGGCGCGACCTCATTGTCGATACGCTGGCCGAGAGGGAGAACTTGACGGCGAGCGAGAAGGACCTCGACGACCGGATCACGGAGATGGCGGAAAAGCGCGGCGCGAATCCGGGGCAGGTGTATGCTTCACTCGAGAAGTCGGGGCGACTCAAGGAGCTCGAGCGCAGCCTGACCGAAGACAAGGTTTTCAAGTGGTTGCTCGACCAGAACGAAATTCAGGCAGATGCCTAAGCCCGATCACGAGGAAGAAGAGAACGACATGCCAACCATCTACACTCCATACGTAATCGAGCGGTCCAGTCGCGGTGAGCGGACGTACGACGTCTTCTCGCGGCTGCTCATGGACCGCATTGTCTTCATCGGCACGCCCATCAA
Organism: Gemmatimonadaceae bacterium; assembly: GCA_013817305.1. Classification (GTDB taxonomy): domain Bacteria; phylum Gemmatimonadota; class Gemmatimonadetes; order Gemmatimonadales; family Gemmatimonadaceae; genus JACDCY01. The sequence goes on from JACDCY010000014.1 coordinate 22,256, forward strand.
CGACGACGTCGCCAACATCGTCATTGCCCAGCTCCTGTTTCTCGAGGCCGACAATCCGGAGCGCGACATCCACCTGTACATCAACTCGCCGGGTGGCTCTGTTTCAGCGGGAATGGCGATCTACGACACCATGCAGTTTCTCAAGTCGCCGGTGAACACGAACTGCATGGGGCTCGCGGCAAGCATGGGCGCGTTCCTGCTGGCGGCGGGTCGCCCGGGCAAGCGCTCCGCGCTGCCGCACGCGCGCGTGATGATCCACCAGCCTTCCGGCGGCGCGCAGGGCACGGCAGCCGACATCGAGATCATGGCGCGCGAGATACTGTACCTCCGCTCGCAGATGAATCAGCTCTTCGCCAAGCACACTGGCAAGCCGATCGAGCAGATCGAGCGCGACATGGACCGCGACCGCTTCATGTCCGCCGAGGAGGCGAAGGCGTACGGAGTGATCGACAACGTCATCTCGCACCGTGGCGAGATAGAAGAAGCGATTAACAAGAAATAGCGCAGTTTGACTGGGATGCGGACCCCACGGGGCGGGAGTATCCAGTTAACTTGGTGTATCAGTTAATAAGCAGCACCCCGGCACATTGTTCTTGACCGTTTCGGGAGCCGTCATTAACTCTCGAATCAGGATGTTTGACCGGGTAAAACGTCTGGCGCCGAGCGCTCATGTCGCAGGATAAACACCTCCGTTGCTCGTTTTGCGGAAAGTCGAAGGATTCGGTCCGGAAGTTCATCTCCGGCCCGTCGGTGTACATCTGTAACGAGTGCATCGCGCTCTGCAACGAGATCCTGGCGGAGGACGAGGAGCGCGAGGTAGCGGAGGCGATTACCCAGGTTCCTGCCCCGCAGGAGATCAAGGACGTCCTGGACCAGTACGTCATCGGCCAGGAGCACGCGAAGAAGGCGCTGTCCGTCGCGGTCTACAACCACTACAAGCGCATCAACTCGCAGTCGCTCAAGGACGACGAAGTCGAGCTCGACAAGTCCAACATCCTGCTGATCGGCCCGACGGGCGTCGGCAAGACGTTGCTCGCGCGCACGCTGGCGCGGATTCTGGACGTCCCGTTCACGATCGCCGATGCCACTACGCTCACCGAAGCGGGCTACGTCGGAGAGGACGTCGAGAACATCCTGGTCCGACTGCTCCAGGCCGGCGACTTCAACGTCGCCGAGTGCGAGCGCGGGATCGTATACATCGACGAGATCGACAAGATCGCGCGCAAGTCGGAAAACCCGAGCATCACGCGCGACGTTTCAGGCGAGGGCGTGCAGCAGGCTTTGCTGAAGATCATCGAGGGCACGGTCGCGTCGGTTCCGCCGCAGGGCGGCCGCAAGCACCCGCAGCAGGAGTACATCCAGGTCAACACGAAGGACATCCTGTTCATCTGCGGCGGCGCGTTCGACGGCCTCGAGAAGATCATCGAAGCCCGCACCGGGAGACGCCAGATCGGCTTCAACAACGCCGGCGTCAAGATCGGCGGCCTGAGCGTGACGATGCCCTTCGAGGAAGTGGAGCCCGACGATCTGCTGCGGTACGGGCTGATACCCGAGCTGGTCGGGCGTCTGCCGGTCACGGTCGCGCTGGACGCGCTCGACGAGAGCTCGCTGGTGCGGATCCTCAAGGAGCCGCGCAACGCGCTTACCAAGCAGTACACCAAGCTGTTCGGGCTCGAGAACGTCAAGATCACCTTCGAGGAATCGGCCCTCGCGGCGGTCGCGCAGAAGGCGCTCAAGCGCGGAACCGGCGCGCGCGGCCTGCGCGCCATCGTCGAAGAGATTTTGATGGACGTGATGTTCGATCTGCCGAGCCGCGACGACGTCGTCGAAGTCAAGGTGACCGAAGCTTGCGTGACGAACGGCGTGCCGCCGCTGCTCGAGATCGACACGGCGCTCCGGAAGAAGGAAGCGTAGCGAGCCGGATTGTGGTTCTGGTTTGTGGTTTGCGAGGCGTTAGTCAGCCGCGCCGCGCAAGCCAAAATCCAAAAACCATGAACAGCGGCTCGCGCGGTACCATGCATCTCCCCCACAAATGCCCATAGAGTTCCTGAGGGACAACGAGACGTTCACGACGAGCGATCGGCTGCCCGTGCTGCCGCTTCGTGACCTCGTGCTCTTTCCGTACGTGGTGATCCCGCTGCTCGTGGGGCGGCAGGCGTCGCTCGCGGCCGTCGAGGCCGCCGTCAACGCGGACAAGCACCTGCTGCTCGTGGCGCAGAAGAACGGGGAGATCCAGGAGCCGGGGGCGGATGACCTCTATCGCGTCGGCGTCGTCGCGCGGGTGCTCCAGGTCGCGCGCGTGCCCAACGGCACCACCAAGGTGCTCGTCGAGGGAATCGCCCGCGCCCGCGTAAAGCGGTTCGGACGCCCGGGCAAGCTGCTGCACGCGACGATCGAGCCCTTCCCCGTCGTACCAGGCGGGACTGCGTCCGATGGGCAGGCGGCGCGGCGGCGCGCGCTCACGCTGTTCGAGGAATACGTCGCGCTCCACCGCCGCATCCCGGGCGAGGTCGTCGCCATGGTGCAGGCCGCCGACTCGGAGCAGCGCCAGGCCTTCGGCATCGCCGCGCACGTGTCGCTCAAGCACGAGGTCCGTCAGCAGATTCTCGAGATCCCGTCGCTGCCCGACGTCTTCGACAGACTCGGGGACATTCTCTCGAGCGAGACCGAGCTGCTGAACCTCGAGCGCAAGATCGACGATGACGTGCGCGGCGCCATGGTGCAGAACCAGCGCGAGTTCTACCTCCAGGAACAGCTGCGCGCGATCCATCGCGAGCTCGGCGAAGACGAGTCGGACGATTTCTCGGATCTCGAAGCCCAGATGAAAGAGAAGGCGCTGCCCGACGCGGTGCAGACCCGCGCCACCCGGGAGCTGCGCAAGCTCCGGCGCATGTCGCCCATGTCGCCAGAGTATACGGTCGCCCGCAATTTCGTGGACTGGATCGTCAGCCTCCCGTGGAACGAGCGCACCGACGACGTGCTCGATGTCGCCCACGCTCGCCAGACGCTCGACGCGGACCACTACGGACTGGACGAGGTCAAGGACCGGATCATCGACTTCATCGCGGTGCTGTCGCTCGTCGGTCGCATCGAGGGCCCGATCCTCTGTCTCGTCGGACCGCCGGGCGTAGGCAAGACTTCGCTCGGCAAGTCCATCGCGCGCGCGCTCGGCCGCAAGTTCATCCGCATGTCGCTCGGCGGCATCCGCGATGAAGCGGAGATCCGCGGTCACCGGCGCACGTACATCGGATCGATGCCCGGCCGAATCATCCAGGCCATGCGGCGCGCCGAAGTCGTGAACCCGGTCATCCTGCTGGATGAGATCGACAAGCTGGGAGCCGACTTCCGTGGCGATCCTGCGGCGGCGCTGCTGGAAGTTCTCGATCCCGAGCAGAACAAGGCGTTCAACGACCATTACCTGGAGGTCGACTACGATCTCTCGCAGGTGCTGTTCGTGACCACCGCAAATTCGCTGCAGGGCATTCCGGATCCGCTGCGCGACAGGATGGAGATCATTCGGCTGGCCGGCTATCTGGACCACGAGAAGCTCGCAATCGCGCGCCAGTTCCTGGTGCCGCGCCAACTGCAGACGAACGGCCTTGACCCCGCCGAGGTGACCTGGGAGCCTGACGTGCTGCCCGAGATTATGCGCAACTACACGCGCGAGGCGGGGGTGCGTGAGTTCGAGCGCCGCATCGGGCGCGTCGGGCGGAAGCTGGCCCGCCGCATCGCGGAGAACCCTGGCTCGATCCCCGATCGCGTCGTGCGCGTCCCGGACATCAAGGGATTGCTCGGCACCCCGCCGCACGATCCCGACGATGTCTCGCTCGAGGACAAGATCGGCGTTGCGGCCGGGCTCGCGTACACGCAGAGCGGTGGCGAGCTCCTCGAAGTCGAAGTCAGCGCGGTCCCCGGTCGCGGCAAGCTGCAGCTCACCGGCACGCTCGGCGACGTGATGAAAGAATCGGCCTCGGCGGCGCTCAGCTACACGCGCTCGCGCGTGGACGCGCTCGCGATCCGCCCGGACTTCTACCGCACGCGTGACATACACGTGCACCTTCCCGCGGGCGCTACGCCCAAGGACGGGCCGTCGGCGGGAATCGCGATCGCTACCGCGGTGATCAGTGCGCTCGCGCAGATCCCCGTGCGCGGCGACGTGGCGATGACGGGGGAGATCACTCTCCGCGGCCGCGTACTCCCCATAGGGGGACTCAAGGAAAAAGCCGTCGCGGCGCACCGGAACAAGGTGCGGGAAGTGATAATTCCGCACGGCAACCTTCGCGACCTGGACGAGCTGCCGGAAGAAGTGCTGCGCACCGTTCGCTTTCACCCTGTGAAGACAATGGATGAGGTCCTCGCCATCGCGCTCCGCGGCGGAGCCGGGGTAGCCGCGATCCCGCCGGCTCTCGACCAGCCGGCCGCGTTCGCCAAGCCACCCGCGGGCTACGAGCAGCCGACGGCGCACTGAGTTGAGCTCGGAGCGAGCCGATCCACTGGTAATCAGAGGCATCGAGTTCCTCGGCGGGCTGGCCAGCGTCGGGGGGTGGCGGCCCGAGATAACGGTCCCCGAAGTCGCATTCGCCGGGCGGTCGAACGTAGGAAAGTCCTCGCTGCTCAACGCGCTCGTTCGCAGGAAGGCGTTTGCCCGGGTGAGCAGAACCCCCGGCCGCACGCGCGAGATCAACTTCTTTCTGGTCAACGGCGCGTTCGTTTTCACGGACCTCCCGGGCTACGGCTACGCGCGGGTTTCCAAGACGCAGCGAGCTGAGTGGGAGCCGCTGATCGAGAGCTACCTGCGTGGGACGCGGCAGCTCCGCGGGATTGTTCAGATCTATGACAGCAGGCGTGACCTGTCGCCAGAGGACCGGACGATGCTGGGGTTCCTTGCGGAAACCGGTGTTCCTGCGATCTTCGTGGCGACGAAGGTAGACAAGTTCACCAAGCGCACCGCCGCCGAGCGAATTGTCGAGATCGAGAGACAGCTCGGGTTCGAGGAGGCAGAGGTGATTCCGTTCAGTGCGACGACCGGAGAAGGACGAGACGAGGTTGCATCCGCGATCGACCAACTGCTCAGCGAACCCGTGAGTGCCGATGAGACTCGGTAAGTCGCCCTGGATATCGACGCTGTTTGTCGCCCTGTCGTGCGCCCCGGCGCAGACGACGGGAGGCAGCGCGCAAGCCACTACTGCGGTGAGCGACACGACTGGATTGGATCTGGTTCCGCCCGGGTACGGCACCCTGCGCCAGGACGAGATCGCGATTCGCCTGCAACCGCCCGGACTGGTTGTGCGCCTGCTTCCGCTCGAGGAAGGGTTGATCCGTCTGCTCACGCCGGATTCCTATCGAGCGCTCCGTGACCTGCAACAGAGCGCATCGCGGCGGGTCGGTGAGCTGTCGCAGAGATTCGGCGCACGCCAGCTGTCGCTCTGGCTCGTGTCGTTCTACGGCGTGGAGCCCGACATCCGGTTCAGTCCCATGGATCTCATCATCACGAGCACCGGGCGGGACTTCCGTCCCGTGGACGTGATCGCGCTGAGCTCAGGCTTCGGTGAGCAGCGTCTCAAGCAGCGCGAGACGCAGAGCGCGATCTTTGTCTTCGACGGCGAAATCGACCTCGACCAGCCGCTCATAGCACGATTTCTCAATGAGCAGAACGCGTTCTGGGAGCAGGTGTTGCCACGCATTGAGCGGGAGCGGGCGTTGGTAAGGGCCAGATCGTTGCGGGCGCCAACTCCTTGAGCAGTACCGGCTCCAGGAATATTCCAAACGGGATGCAAGCTGTGGGTGCGAGTGGATGAGTAAGGGTTAATGAGTAACTGTCGGAATTCCACGGAGCGGGCGCAGTAACTCACCAACTCCAACTCATACACTCGCACCCACAGCTTGCATCCCGCCAGTTGTCTGGCAGGACCTTCGGGCCACATCAACCGGTTCCCCCCATGGCGCTGCTGCCCTTAAGAAAAATTGCGGACCGCCCCAATTCCTCTCTTGCCACGGCGTGGCTGGGCCAGATCGCAGCTGCCCTGGCGGACGATGCCACCGACCGTGCGATTCTGTGCCGCGAAACGCTTTGCGAGATCACGTATCCGGAGTACGCGACCGATTGGGAGAGCGCCGTCGAGGACCGAGGCCTGCCGCTGGCAACGAGGCTCGCGCTGTCCGCGCTCGACCCGCGCAACGTCACGCTGGAGCCCGAGTATTACGCGGAGTGCGACGACACGCGCTTTCAGAAGGTGAAGCCGCTGCTCTGGCTCTGGTACTCGTTCGACCGCACGGCGCTGGGCGGGCAGAACGTGGAGCTGGGCGTGCAGCTTCGCCGGCTCCTCGCGCCGCACATCTTCAAGCGGTGCGGAGAAAACTTCAAGGCATTTCACCACGTCGAGTTTTCCTTCGGCTACAACTTGGACGTCGGGGATAACGTAGTGGTCCACCGTCACGTGCTGCTCGACGACCGTGGCGGAATCGTGATCGGCGACGGCGCTTCCATCGCCGACTACGCCAACATCTACAGCCATACGCACAGCATCGTGGATCAAAAGGACGTCACCAACGCGGTGACCACGCTGAGCGACGGGACGCGCATCACTTATCACGCGACGGTGCTCGCAGGAGTTCATGTGGGCGAGAACGCGATGGTGGGAGCCGTGGCGGTGGCGACCAAGGACGTGCGGCCGTATCACGTGAACGTCGGGATTCCGGCCAAGAGCGTGCGCGTAAAGCCGAACGCGCCGCAGGACGCGCTGCATGTCACCACAGTCAAGCCGCGATAGCATCGGCGCGGGAGCGATGGCGCCGATGTCCCCTTCGGGAGCTACGCGAGCAAACAGCGCTCGCTAAGACGCTCCCTGTGGGGACGCGGGCGCCATCGCCCTCTCCACATTCGGAGCGCGGCTCAGTTCAGATGATCCGCAGCACGTCTTCGAGCGGTCCGGCGTTGCCATCGGGCAAGAGGATAGCGATGTGAGCGAGGGCCTCGCGCTCGCGGGGCCATGCGAAGCGACGGGCCGCGTCCGCGAGCGAGAGCCACTCTGACTGCACGTGCTCGGGGCCGAGCGATGGCTCGATGGCATCTGATACGACTGCGGCGAAGGCGATCGAGAGGTGGACGGTTTCCTCCCGGTGCAGATAAAAGGCGTTTACCGTGACGTTGTAGAGGCGCTCCGCATCCAGACCGGTCTCTTCCTTGAGCTCGCGGATGGCGGCGTCTTCCGGCTTCTCGCCCCCGGCGATATGGCCATGCACTGATTCCCACGAGCCCGGGCACCTCGTGTCATCGGCCCGTTGCAGCGTCAGCACGCGCCACCCGGCGCCGTCCCGGGAGATCGCGTATACATCCACTACGCCGGCTTTGATCTGCGTCATTTCCCTCTTGGGCTTTCCGCTGCCGGAATGATATCGCGCGGCTGGAGCCGCGCTGGGAGTGGCGTCCTGTGGACGCTCAGCGACACGAAGGAGCTCCTCGAGCGTCGTTTCCCCGTTGACCACGTGAGCCATCCCTGACTCCCAGATGGATGCGGCGCCGTCGGCGCGGGCGGCTTCTGCCAGGGAGGCCGCCCCGTGCCCTTCCGCTATGCGCCGATCCAGCTCGGAAGTTGAGATCACTATCTCAGCGACGGCGATCCGGCCGTGGTAGCCGGTAGCGCCGCACCGGGCGCAGCCCTCCCGCGAGCCACAGGTGCAGACGCGTCGCACGAGTCGCTGCGCAATCACCCCTTTGAGCGAAGCAGCCATCTTTTGCGGCTCGATGCCAAGGTCCGTCATGCGGGCAATCGAGCTGCACGCATCGATTGTATGGAGCGTCGCGAGCACGAGATGGCCGGTGAGCGAGGCCTGGATGGCGATCGCGGCGGTCTCGCGGTCACGAATCTCACCGATGAGCACGATGTCCGGATCCTGGCGGAGTATGGATCGCAGCGCGGCGGCGAAGGTGAGTCCCGCCTTTTCGTTGACCTGAACCTGTACGATCCCCGGCGTGCGGTACTCGACCGGATCCTCCACTGTTATGATATTCACGCCCCGCGACTGCAGGTGCCGCAGCATCGCGTACAGGGTCGTGGTCTTGCCGGAGCCCGTCGGTCCCGTGACAAGAACCAGCCCCTCGCGCGCGTCGAGCAATCGGTGAATTCGCGCCGACTCGTCCCGGGCGAAGCCCAGCGAGTCGAGCGTTCGCGCAGTCGTGCGCGCGTCGAGAATGCGTATCACTACCTTCTCGCCGTGGGCTGAGGGGAGCGTCGAAACGCGCAGATCGATCCCGACCCCATTCGCTCCGACCCGCGCGCGGCCGCCTTGCGGTCGAAGCCGATCGGCGATGTCCATGTTCGCCATGATCTTGATGCGCGAGACCAACGGAACCCCGATCATGCGAGGAAGCGTCATCGCGTGACGCAGCACTCCGTCCACGCGATACCTCACGGCAACGCCCTGCTCTTCCGCTTCGAGATGTATGTCGCTTGCGCGCGACGCAATTCCCTCGGCGACTATGTGATCGACGAGCTTGACCACGGGGCGCTCGATCGCGGACTCGTCGAGATACGTGTACGAGTCCTCGGCGGGTTCAGGAATGTCGTCGAGCTCGCGTCGCTCGGCGACACCTTCGAGGATCTTCGCGACGGCGTCCTCCGGGCGATATACCTCATCTATCCGCTTATTGATCTGGGACGGAGGCGCAAGCAGCATCCGTACGCGGCGACCGGACGAAAACGCGAGCATTTTCTCGCAGTCCATGTCAAATGGATTGGCCGTGGCTATCTCCAACACAGCGTGGGTCACGGATAGCGGGAGAATTCGATATCGCCGCGCTAGGTCCTCCGGTACGCGTTCGCGCGCCTGGGAGGTTACGAGAAGGCGGCTCGCCGTCGGGACACGCAGTCTCTCGGCGATTGCCGAGAGAATCTCATCGTCCTTGAGTGGCGAGACGCTCGCGGCTGCCTCCCAGTAGCTATCCGTTACCGCTGCGTCGACCGCGGCCAGATCGGTGAAGTCGAGCAGGTCCGCGAGAATCGGACGGAGCCACGTGTCGGTCGGCACCTCTCACGCTAAGGGCTCGCGCCTCCACCCTGTCAATCGACCGGTTGGCGCCGTGATCAAAAACCCGCTGTCAAGGACTCGCTATGCCGGTAACAAGCCATGGCCACATGGCTTTATGACTGTGTGTCAAGTTTCGCGACGTGATCTGCGATTTCGGATTGAGGATTTTGCGGCCTCGATCCTCAATCAAAGTCGCGACAACACGGGCAAGGCTGGACTCGCCGTCCGAGTGCCGCGGGGCTCTGCTGACCTAGAGGACCGGCCAGAAGTCCCTGTTCACGTCCACCGAAAAGGTCCAGCGTCCGTCGCGAAGACCGCGTGCGACGTCCACGCGAAGTATGTCGAACACGGTCAACGCGCCCAGACCGACGCTGGGATACAAACCGTGCCCGCGCCGCATGGATGCGGCGCCGCTGTTGATCGCAAGCAGGTTCACGTACGGCGCCAGAGTCATGCGCGCAGGCGCGCGCCCGAAACGCCCCAGCGATATCGACGGAAAGGGCGCCTGTGCTTGCCACTCGAGCCTTGTCGACAACCCGGAAGTGCCAACGAATTGGTGGAAGTCGTAGCCGGGGCCGGTCACCGCACCGCCCAGGTACACGAGCTGCTGCGGCTGCAGGGATGGAGAGGGCGACGGGAACGGCGGCACTACCCCGGGCAGGCTGGTCGGGAAAGAAAGTTGAGCCCCCCCCTGGCCAACCGCCGCGAAGACGACCTGCGTGACGAGCCGGTTCGTGCCGAAGGGTCGCTCAAGGCGGGCGTGCACCGCGATCTTCCGCCCGTTCGCCCAGACACTTTCATCGGGCGCGAGCGCGAACCTGAACAATGACGCGGCGACGCGATACTGCGCCTCGAATCCGCCCCACGTCAGCCGCGTCGGACGCTCCAACACAAGCTCCGCCCGTCGCTCCTTCATCTTCGCGGCAGGCACCGTGCGAGCGAAGGCGCCGAGTGCCGGCGTTGCGTGGACCTCGAGCGCGCGATGCTGCTCCTGCGCGAACGAAAGGGACGCGCGCCAGGCTCCTACTGCCGGCGCGAACAACGAAGCACCGATTCCGCGCGATCCAAAGGGATCCGTATGATCGCTGCCGAACTCCTGCGCGGCGACGCTGTTGATGAACAGCGAGCGCTCCAACTCCTCGCCCGCCAGCTCGTGATCGTCATACGCCGCGAGCGCGAACCCGGCCCCGCTCGCGCGGCGATACGAAATCCCGCCCCTGCCCTTCCAGTCGTAGTCTGCAAAGCCGTATCGTCCGCCGGCAAACAGAGACACTCCCGCCCCCAGCCGCTGCGACAGCCCGGCCCCCAGCGCCAGACCTTCCACACGGTTGAACCTCACGAAGTCCGAGATGCGGCGGCCAGCGAGCGAGGTCGAGCGCGTCTGGGTCAGCGCCTGCGCGCGCACCAGAGCGCGCGCTTCCTCCTGCACGGCCAGCACATCCTCGTCCGTCACGGCGCGGACGTCGTCAGGGAGGTTGTCGAGGATCTCGCCAGTGAACAGCGGGCGGCGCGCTGAATCCCCCGCCGCTCCCGCAGGCACGAAGGCAGTCACGATTTCGGGGCCCGCGAACATGGCCGGATTCAGACCGTTGTTCACCGAGTAGCAGCAGATCTCCCACCGCCCGCGGATGATCCCGCGCGCCGGATAATCGAGCCACGTGCCGGTGCGCCTGATCTCTATCTCCTGCCTCCGCGGCAGCCAGAAGCGGCCCTCTATCAATCCATTTTCGAGCACGACCGCGACGTCCTCGAGATCGCGATCCTTCAAAGCCGCGCGCGTGAAGCTCAGCGCCATGCGCGCCAGCTCCGCCGTTTCGCGATCTATGTACAGCGCGCCGATCGCGCGCGGAAGGCGATCGTCCTTCGGGCGCACCTTCGTCTCGTACACGTACAGCGTGCGCGGGCCAAGGCGGATCTCGAGCGAATCGCTTATCGCGAAGTCATACTCCTCGAGGCCTGCCGCGGAGAGCGGATGCGGAACGTCTCGCACTTCGTCGCCATCGCCCAGACGGATCATCTCCGGGAAATTGTTCTGGATTATCCCAAGATGGTCGCGGTGATAGTTGATGTCGGTGGGCAGTAGGAGCGTGTCGCGGCGCCCGCGTATCATCTGCTTGCTGAGGTTGGGCGCCATCCAGTAAACATCGAGGGCGAGCTCGTCGGCCTTGACGATCTTCGGCGGCTCGGTGAACCCTTCCCCAAGCTGGGCGAGGAAGGTGACGTATCCGTGCGCTTCCGCACGGTAGTCCCGGAGCGCCGTATCGGCCAGCTGCATGGCCCGAAGCGCGGTCGCGCGCTCTACGAGGGCACGCGTGCGGATATCATTCCACCGTTGCGCCGCAGCAGGTTTCGCGACGGCTCCCAGAGCAATGCAGAACAGCAGGGTGACGGAGGCCATCGCGGGCTTCAACCTCATGGACGAAAGCTATGTCACGCACTGACCACCTGTGACCTTCGAGGAATTCGCCAGCTGCGCATCCGCGGGCGGGCTGATCCCGCTCCGGACCGAGATCCTGCTCGACCTGGACTCGCCGGTCGCGGCGTTCGCCAGGATCCGGCGCGGACCGTTTGCGTTCCTGCTGGAGTCCGCGCCCGCCGGCGGCGAGACGTGGTCGCGGTACACCTACCTCGGAACGGAGCCACGCAGCGCCTGGCGGCTGCGCGACGGCGTCGTCGAGGATTGGGCACCCGGGCAGGGCTGGCACAACCACCGCCGGCCAACCGATCCGATCGATGACCTCGACCGGCTCATAAACGCGGAGACGCCGCTGAGCTCGCCCGAGCTCGGCCCCTTCTGGACCGGCGCGGTCGGCTACTTCGGATACGACGTCGTGCGGCATTTCGAGCGAATAGGCGCACCGCCTCCGCGGGCCGGAAACGTTCCGGATGCGCTGTTCATATTCACGCGGTCGCTGGTGGTCATCGACAACCTGCACGGAACGGCCAACATCGTCATCACCGTCCTCGTCCCGCAGGGCGCGAGCGATGGCGACCTGCGCGCGGCATACGACTCGGCGAGCGCGGAAGCCGCGGACATTCGCGAGCGGCTTCAGGGGCCGTCAGTGCTGTTGCCGCTGGAGCTGGCCGAGGATCGGGGGGTCGCTGGAACCTCGAGCCTGGACAAGGGACAGTTCGAGCGCGCGGTCGAGCGAATCAAGGAACACATCCTCGCGGGGGACGCGTTTCAGGTGGTACTCACGCGCCGCATCGACGTGCCCGCGACATTCGACACGATCGATCTTTACCGTGCATTACGCGCGATCAATCCGTCGCCGTACATGTACTGTCTCATGCTCGACGAGATGGAGATCGTGGGAAGCTCGCCTGAGCTGCTCGTGCGACTCGAGGACGGCGTGACGACCGTCCGCCCGATCGCGGGAACCCGGCCGCGGCCGAAGCTGGCCGGAGACTACGACGGCGTCGCGGCGGACCTCCTCAACGATCCCAAGGAGCGCGCCGAGCATCTGATGCTGGTGGACCTCGGGCGCAACGACATCGGGCGCGTGTGCGAGTTCGGCACCGTGCACCCGACGGCCCTGCTCCGCGTCGAGAAGTATTCGCATGTGCTGCATCTCGTCAGCGACGTCCAGGGGAAGGTGCGGAGCGGCATTTCCGCGCTGCAGGTCCTGCGCGCTACTTTTCCGACCGGGACACTCACCGGCGCCCCCAAAGTCAGGGCCATGCAGATCATCGACGACCTCGAGACAGTTCGGCGCGGGCCGTACGCGGGCGCACTCGGCTACGTTGCCGCGGGAGGCGCACGCATGGAGCTCGCGGTGACCATCCGCTCCTGCGTGATCGCGGACGGCGTGGCGGCCGTGCAGTCGGGGGCCGGGATCGTGGCTGATTCCGTTCCGGAGTGCGAGTGGATTGAGACGGAAAACAAGGCTCGCGCAATCATGTCGGCCATCGGCCGGATACCGGTGCGGACGAGGGCAGCCAACCGAACAAACGGGGACTGACCGTGCGGATCGATATTCCTGGTTACGTGAGGTTTCGCGTGGGACGCGCGCGGGTTACGGCGCTCGAAGCCGCCGAAGACGCGATTCGTGAAGCGCTGCAGCAAGGCACTCTGTATGAGTATGCCGGGCGGCACCCGGGGCGCCGCCAGATGAAGGGCCGGGGCGACGTCTTCGCTGCTCCGCTTCCGGGACACGACCACGCGGTCGTCGTCCGGCACGCATTCCGAGGCGGGGCACCGGCCACCGTGACACGTGATCTCTTCTTCCCGCCCACGCGCGGTCTTCGCGAGCTGCTCGTATCCCAGCGGCTTCGCGCCGCCGACGTGTGCACCCCCGAGGTCGTGGCGTACGTCACGTATCCCGCCGGCGCGATCCTCCGGCGCTTCGACATCGCGACGCGCGAGATACCGAACGGCGCTGATCTCTTCGCCTGGCTGGCCGCTACCGACGATGAAGGCGCCCGCGACGTCGTGCTCAACGCGGCGGCCGGCGCCGTCGCTTCGCTGGTCTCGGTGGGCGCGCACCATCAGGACCTGAACATTCGCAACGTGCTCGTAGCACCAGGTCCGGACGGCGGCCTTATCGGGTGGATTCTCGACGTCGACCGCGTGCGATTTCATGTGCCGGGCTCGCCGACAGTCCGCGACGCGAACCTGGCGCGACTGCGCCGCTCGCTCAGGAAATCGATGCGCCTTGGGCTGCCGATCAGCGAAGAGGAGATCACCGCGATACTCGACCGCGTGCGGGAGCTGGCCGAGTGAATGTGCCGCTGGACCGGGTCTGCATCGTGATGATGAGCGCCGTGGGCGACGCCGTGCACGTGCTGCCCGTGATCAACGCGATCAAGCGCCATTCCCCCGGGAGCCGGATCACATGGGTCGTGCAACCCGGGCCGAACTCCCTCGTGAGCGGCCACCGCTCGGTCGACGAGACCATCGTATTTGACCGGAGCGCGGGCCTTCGCGCCTTCCGCGACGTGAGGGCAGCGCTCGACGCGCGGGAGTTCGACGTTGTCCTGAACCTGCAGGTGTACTTCAAGGCGGGCGTCGTCACGGCGTTCACCCGCGCGCCCGTGAAGCTGGGCTTCGACAAGGAGCGGGCACGCGACCTGAATACGATGTTCACGACGCACACGATCCAGCCGCACGAGCCCCAGCACGTGCAGGATCAGTATTTCGAGTTTCTGACGCACCTGGGCGTGCCGCACGAGCCGGTCGAATGGGATCTCGGGCCGTGGGAGAGCGAGCGCGATTGGCAGCGATCGTTCGCCGCGCAGTTCGACCGTCCGATCGCGTCGGTCGTGGTGGGCACCAGCAAGATCGTAAAGGACTGGGCGCCTGAACGCTGGGCCGAAGTGTGCGACGCGTTATACGACGACTACGGCCTTCAACCGGTTCTGGTCGGTGGAGGATCCGAGCGCGAGCGCCGCGCTGAGCGAGCCATTCTCGCAGGCAGCAGAAATCCGCATTTTTCCGCGCTGGGCAGCGGGCTCCGCAACCTGGTCGGGATCCTCGACGCCTCCGCGCTGGTCCTTGCCCCCGATACCGGCCCGCTGCACATGGCCGTCGCGCTGGACAGGCCCGTGATCTCGCTCATGGGGTACACGAACCCGAAACGCAGCGGACCATATCGCGCGTTTCAAGATCTTATCGTCGACGCGTTCGGCGACCCCGGCGAAAGGTACGACGCCTCGGCGACGAACCGGCCGGGACGGATGTCACGCATCCAGCCGCGCGATGTCCTCGTGAAAGTGGACCTCTGGAGGACCCGCTACTCGGCGGCCGCCCTCTCCACGTTGCCGAAGCGGTAGCTCAGACCTGAATCGCGCAGAAGTCCGATCAAGCGGACCAGCGGAAGCCCCATCACCGCGAAGAAATCTCCCTCGACCCGCTCGACGATCGTGGCGCCGAAGCCCTGAATGCCGTACGCGCCCGCCTTGTCCATGCCCTCGCGCGTCGCTACATAGTCGTCCATTTCTTCAGCGGTGAGCCGCTTGAAGGTGACGGCGACCTCTTCCGTGCCCTCCCGCGTCCCGCCCGCGTGCGCCACCGCTACGGCTGTCACGACTGTGTGGGTCCTCCCGTTGAGCAAGCGGATCATCTCGCGCGACGCCTCGAGGGTGGGTGGCTTGCCAAGGACCTTCCCATCCAGGACTACGACCGTGTCCGCACCGATGACCACTGCCTCCGGATACGTCCTGGCTATCGCGCAGGCCTTCTCGACCGCGAGCCGAAGGGCGTGCCCGGCCGGCGCCTCTCCCGGCTTGATCGTCTCGTCGATGTCGGCGGGATGCACGACGTGCTCGATCCCGATGAGGGAAAGCAGCTCGCGGCGCCGCGGCGACGCGGAGGCGAGGATTACTTTGGCGGTCACCGCTCGAGCACCAGCGTCACCGGCCCGTCGTTTACCAGCTCGACGTCCATCATCACGCCGAATTCTCCCGTCGCCACTGGATGGCCGCGCACGCGGAAAGCCTCGACAAATCGCTCGTACAGGGGAGTGGCGATCTCCGGCGGCGCGGCGGCGATGAAGCTCGGCCGCCGTCCCTTCGCCGCATCGCCGTACAGCGTGAACTGCGACACGACCAGGACACCGCCGCTCACGTCCTCGAGCGCCAGGTTCATCTTCCCTGCGTCGTCGCCGAAGATACGGAGCGTGGCGATCTTGTCCGCTATCCAGTCCACCGTGTCCGCGGTGTCGGTGGCGGTGAACCCGGCGAGCAGCAGAAGCCCCTTGCCTATTTCTCCGGTCACCTTGCCGGCGACGGTTACGCGCGCGCTCGAAACGCGCTGCAGGACTACGCGCAAGAGAGCGCTATTCTACGGTGACGGACTTCGCGAGATTCCTCGGCTGATCCACGTTCGCCCCGCGCTTGACCGCGATGTAGTACGCGAGCAGCTGCAGTGGCACCACCGCAAGCACGGGAATGAGCATCTCGATCGTAGGGGGAATCCGGAGCTCGTAGTCTATCTTGCCGTCCAGGGCCGGCTCGTCGCCCGTGGTGATGGCGATCACGCGGGCGCCGCGGGCTTTCACTTCCTGCACGTTCGACACGACCTTGTCGAACACCGAGTCGTGCGGCGTGATGAACACCACGGGCATCTCGGCATCGATCAGCGCGATGGGACCGTGCTTCATCTCCGCGGCAGGATAGCCCTCGGCGTGGATGTAGCTGATCTCCTTGAGCTTCAGCGCGCCCTCGAGCGCGGTCGGGAAGTTGTACCCGCGGCCGAGGTAGAGAAAGTTGGTGCTGTCCTTGAACTGCTCCGCCAGATCCTCGATGCGGGGTGCGGAATCGAGAATTTTCTGGATCTGCCCCGGCAACGCGCGCATTGCCTCGATGATCTCGCGGCCCCGCACGACCGAGAGATTTCGCAGCCGGGCCAGCTTGAGCGTGAACAGCAGCAGTGCCATCACCTGGCAGGTAAACGCCTTCGTGGAGGCCACTCCGATCTCCGGACCGGCGTGCACGTAGATGCCGCCGTCGCTCTCGCGTGCTATCGACGAGCCCACGACGTTCACGATGCCATACGTGAACGCGCCGCGGTTCTTCGCCTCCCGCATGGCCGCGAGCGTGTCGGCCGTCTCGCCGGACTGCGAGATCACGATGCACAGCGTGCGGTCGGTGATGATCGGGTTTCGGTACCGGAACTCCGACGCGTACTCCACTTCTACGGGAATCCGCGCCATCTCTTCGAGCATGTGCTCGCCGATCAGCGCCGAATGCCAGCTCGTGCCGCAGGCCGTGATGACGACGTTGTCGAAGTTCAGCAGCTCTTCGTCGCTGAGATTTACGCCGCCGAGCTTCGACGTTCCCTCGTCGTCCAGCAGCCGCCCCCGCATCGTGTTCTCGATGCTCGCGCCCTGCTCGAAGATTTCCTTGAGCATGAAGTGGTCGAACCCGCCGCGCTCGATCTGGTCCAGGTCCCAATCGATGCGACTCACCTTCCTCGACAGGCGGCGTGCGTCCTCGTCGAGAATGTGGTATCCATTGCGATCGAGCACCGCCACATCGCCGTCGTCCAGATAAATGACGTCGCGGGTGTGCGCGAGAATCGCCGAGGCGTCGCTGGCCACGTAATACTCGTTGTCGCCGATCCCCAGCAGCAGCGGACTTCCCTTCCGTGCGGCAACGATCTTGTCCGGGTCGTCGCTCGAGATGACGGCGATGCCGTAGGTGCCTTCGATCTTCTGAAGGGCGTCGATGACCGCCTCCTCCAGGCTCCCCTCGAAGGCCTGCTCGATGAGGTGCGCCAGCGTCTCGGTATCGGTTTCCGACACGAATTTGTGGCCGTCGGCCTCGAGCTGCTTGCGGAGCACTGTCGAGTTCTCGATGATGCCGTTGTGGACCACCGCGATGTGCCCCTTGCAGTCGACATGGGGGTGCGCATTGCATTGAGTTGGGGCGCCGTGCGTGGCCCAGCGTGTGTGCGCGATTCCGGTGGTGCCCGATATCGGCGAGCCGGCGAGCTCCTCTTCCAGGCGGGATATCTTGCCGGCCGCCTTCCGCGTCTCGAGCCCGTTGCCGTTCATCACGGCGATTCCCGCCGAATCGTAGCCGCGGTACTCGAGCCTCCGGAGGCCCTCGATCAGTACCGGGTTGGCGAGCTTAGGACCCACATATCCCACGATGCCGCACATAGTGTCGTTTGTTAGAGGGCTATCCGGCCAGCTGATCGAGCAGCGTCCTGGCCTCTAATATCATATGCCGTGCCCCCGCTTCATCGGGCGCTTCGGCAATCACCCGCACGATCGGCTCCGTCCCGGACGGCCTGACGTGAACCCAACGGTCGGGCCAGGCCAATCTCAGGCCATCCTGCGTGTCAGCCGTCGCGTCCGGAAACGCCTTTCGGAGCGCGTCGTACACGCCGTCGAGCGGGAGAGCCGGCCGGTCGAGCTTGTCCTTCACGATCGCGTAACGAGGATAGCCGGCGACAATCTGCGATAGCGGCTTCCCTTCAGCGGCGAGAAGATGGAGAACGAGCGCCGCGCCTACCGGCGCATCGCGACCAAGGTGGACTTCCGAGAGAATCACGCCGCCATTCCCTTCGCCGCCGATGGGCGCCCCTTCCTCGCGCATCCGCACGGCGACGTTCACCTCGCCGACCGGGGCGCGTATGACCTTGCGGCCTGCTTGGGCGGCGACGTCTTCCATGATCCGGCTGGTCGACAGGTTCGTCACGAGATCGCCCGGCCGGTACTTGAGGACGACCCGCGCGGCGAGGGCGAGAGTGAAGTCCTCACCGATGGCCTTGCCCTGATCGGAAACGAGCGCGAGCCGGTCCACATCCGGATCGACAGCGAGCCCGACGTCCGCGCCGCGACCCTTCACCAGAGCCTCGAGCTCCCCAAGGTTCTCGGCGATCGGCTCCGGAGCGCGTGGAAAGCGGCCATCCGTCTCCATGTTGATCGACGTCAC
>JACDCY010000188.1 GCA_013817305.1 Gemmatimonadaceae bacterium
CCGCCGAGCACGCTGTCCACGACGATTCCGCTTCGCGCCTGGAATTGCGCGACCGCGCCGGCGAGCGAGCGGTCATACGTCCCACCTGGCGAGCCGGCGGCCGCCCGGCCGCTATCCGGCTGCGAAGCGCTTCCGATCTCGAAACCCTGCGCGGTGAGGCGCGCACGCAACGCGTTAGCGACCGCGGGAGTGATGCGCTCGCCCGGCTTCACGGATTTCGTCAGCGGAACCTTAGGCCATCCGCCGGCAATGACGAGCTTTCTGTACCTGTCGAGCTCCAACCGCAGGCCGCGGTAGTCCGTGTCCTGCGGCCGCATCGTGGTCAGCGACTTGTCGAGCGCGTCGATACGGAGCCCCCGGGCGAGCGCACTGTCGACGTTCTCTTCCTGGGGATCCACGAACCAGCTCTGGGAAACCGTCTTGGGATTGACTTGACCGGTGAGCATGTCTTCGCCCAGCGCGGCGTACGCAGCCGTCAGCATGATGTCCGCTTCGGCGAACTGCTCGGCGGTCGGCGTCCCAGCCGATTTCACCGCCGCGAGCGCAGCCGCAAGCCGCCCGATCGGATAATCGTCGATCCGTAGCGCGTCGGAGTGCGCCGCCAGAATCGCATCGGTCAACGCCCGCGTGCGCCCTTCGTGCAGCCCCTTCGACGTCAGCCAGAGCGGCTTGGAGCCGTAGGCCTTGTACAACGCCTTCGCGTGGGACCATTGCTCCCGATCGATTGTCGTAGGGGCGTCCTCCGCGAGCTTGGTCTGCATTGCGGCGGTGATCGCGGCGGCAGGGATTCCGTTGACGGACGTGAGTTGCTCGGGGGCCCAGGGTTTGGCGGTTTCGCTTTCGGTATCGCCGGTAGTGCTGGTTTCGCCGCGAGAACAGGCGGAGAGCGCGACGATCGAGACGAGTGCGAAAAGGCGCGCTGCCATGGAGAAAGATTGGGATATTGGCATACCCGTTTCATAGGCGAAATACGGGCCAACCCGCACGCCGATATTGGCTGCGATCCGGCCATCGTGAGAGATGGTTACATTCGCAAGCCAATGAAGGCAGCAACCCTGAAACCCAGCCTGCTCGCATGAAAAAAGGCGCCCTCGTAGCTCTCTTTGCGTCGCTCGTGGCGATCGGAGTAGCCTACGCTTCGGCGATCGCCAGCAGGGGGACCGCGACGTGGAGTCCGTGGGTGATGGCGATTGCGACGTCGGTCGCCATGGTTGCGACCATGGCGCTGGGAGCCGCGCGCGCGGACCGGCCGAACGCCGGGCTCGGAAAGCTTGTCGTTCCCTTTGCCGCGGTTCTTCTGATCATGGTGGGAGCGTTCGCGGCAGCACTGTTTCTTCCAGCAGCCGGGGAGCCTCTGCTGCTTGGACTCCCGCGCCGTGCCGCGATCGTGCTGTACGGCATCGGCGTACTTCCGGTGTTCATTCTTCCCCTCGCGTATGCACTGACGTTCGACGAGCTGACGCTCACCGAAGAAGATCTCACGCGCGTTCGGGAGGCAGCGGCCACGGACGAGGAAGATCGGTGAGGGTTATCGCGCTGCTGCAGACCGCCGCGCTTCCGCCCGTCAGCCAGCCGGCGATTATCGCGGTTACGATCGTGTACTTCGCCGTCGTCGCCGCCATAGGGATCTGGGCTACGCGGCGAACTCGCACGGCGCAGGATTTCTTTGTCGCCGGCCGAAAGATCGGGGTTTTTCCGCTCGCGCTCGCCGCCATGGCCGCGACGGTGTCAGGTTTTGCGTTCATCGGTGGGCCCGGGTTCGTGTACGGCGCGGGTGTTGGCGCCCTGTATCTGGTGCTCTCGGCGTCGATCACCACATCCATGAGCGCCTGGGTGCTGGCGAAACGACTGCGGTTGCTCGGCGAGATACGCGGGCTGATCACCATCCCCGACGCGATTGGCGCCAGGTATCGGTCCCCGGCAGCGCAGGGGCTCGCGGGCGTCGCCATCATCATCGCAGTGATTGGCTACATGGCGACGAACATCCTCGCGCTCGGCTTGGTCATCGACGCGGTGTTCGGCACGGGCCTTACAGCGGCAATCTGGCTCGGAATGGCGATCACGCTTGGATATTCCGTTGCCGGCGGGATCGTCGCGGGCGTGTACACCGATGTGTTTCAGGGAACGCTGATGGCGTTGGCGTCGGTGCTGGTGTTTTTGTTCGCGCTGCAGGTGGGCGGCGGTGGCGATGGACTCGCCGGCATCTCGCGAACCGTGAGCGACGCGGATCCGCTGTTCT
>JACDCY010000075.1 GCA_013817305.1 Gemmatimonadaceae bacterium
GGCTAGCGCAAGACCCGCGAAGCTTGCCGGGTCCTTCATGATCAAGAGACCACCGCTCGCTACGCCGCCGTCGCCTTGCGGGGTCAATAGCGAAGTCCGATCTTCCGAGAATATCTGCGATCCTTTGTGTGGCGGCTTGATCCTGGCGTGTTGCACTGGAATCCAAGTAGGGGGGTGTGGCAGTGAGGAGTTGGCAGTTGAGAATGCCCGCGCGATTCCGGCGATGACCTCGGACTGCTCGACTAGGTACTGCCACGCTCCGAGCTTGGATTCCTTTTCCCAATCCGGGATCTTCTTGGCGTGAGCCCAAAACCGGTAACTATCCACCGCTGCACGAGCTGCGGCGCCGACCACCCAAAATGGTCCGGCCGGTGCGACGTCTGCGGCGAATGGAACACGCTGGTCGAGGAGCCGCTCGGCGCGCGCAAAGCCGCAGGCAAGAGTCCCGGCTCCCGCTCGAAGCGCGCCGCGGCTCCCGCGGGCGCGACATCCATCCTTCGCAATGTGAGCGGCGCGGAGAGCGCCCGCTGGACCACCGGCATCAACGAGTTCGATTTCGTGCTCGGCGGCGGAGTCGTGCCCGGCTCCATGGTGCTGGTCGGAGGAGAGCCGGGGATTGGCAAGTCCACGCTACTGCTCCAAGTAGCCGCTCGGCTCCAGAGCCGCCCATTGCGCGCGCTATACGTCTCCGGCGAGGAATCGGCGCTGCAGGTGAAGCTGCGCTCCGACCGGCTGACGGACGGCGCGGGAGACGTCGAGCTGCTGAACGAGACTTCGCTGGAGACCATCGTCGCGACAGCCGCCGCGGGCAGGTACGACGTAATGTTCGTCGACTCGATCCAGACCGTGTACACAGAGGAGCTGGAGGGCGCGCCAGGAAGCGTGGGTCAGGTGCGCGAGTGCGCCGCGCGCCTCATGCGCTTCGCCAAGGACAGCGGAACGGCGGTGCTCGTCGTCGGGCACGTCACCAAGTCCGGCGGAATCGCCGGGCCCAAGACGCTGGAGCACATCGTCGACACGGTGCTGTACTTCGAGGGGGAGGGCACCGCCGAGCATCGGGTGCTCCGCGCGACCAAGAACCGGTTCGGGAGTGTGGACGAGATCGGCGTGTTCAGGATGAGCGGCGAAGGGCTCGTCGCGGTCGGCAATCCATCGGAGCTATTCCTCGGCGACTGGTCGCGCGGCACGTCGGGCAGCGCCGTCACCGCCCTGATGGAGGGCTCGCGCCCGCTGCTCGTGGAGGTGCAGGGGCTCGCGGCGAAGTCCGGCTACGGAACGCCGCAGCGCGTCGCGACCGGGTACGACTCCAAGCGGCTTGCGCTGCTGCTCGCCGTGCTCGAGCGGCGCGCCGGGCTCTCCTTTTCGCAGATGGACGTGTTCCTCAACATCGCGGGCGGAATCAGGATGCAGGAGCCGGCGGGAGATCTCGCGGTGGCCACGGCGCTCGCATCCAGTGTCTTCGACCGCGCGCTCCCGCCCGACGCGATGTTCATCGGCGAGGTGGGACTCGGCGGCGAGATACGACCGGTGGCGCAGGTGGAACGCAGGCTCGCGGAAGGAGCCAAGCTCGGCATCACCCGCGCCTACGTGGCGACGCGCGGCGTGCCGCAGCGATCGGTCAAGGGAGTCACCGTGCGAGGCACAGCCACCGTGCAGGAGCTCTTCGAAACGGTATTCGCGTGAGCGCCGTGCCGCGTGACGTCGGCGTCGTGATCGTCGCCGCCGGAAAGGGCGCCCGCACAGGCTCGACGGAGCTCAAGCAGTTCCGCTGGGTCGCGGGGAAACCGATGCTGCTGCACAGCGTACAGGCGTTCCACGACCGCGACGACGTGGCGATGGTAGTCTGCGTTCTTCCGCGCGAGCATGCGGGGGATCCCCCTGCGTGGCTCTTCCAGTGCGACGTCGAGCGTTTGCTGGTCGCTACCGGTGGAAGAGAGCGCTCGGACTCGGTGGCTAACGGTATCGAGGATCTCCCGCCCGAGTGCGAGATCGTCGTGATCCACGACGCCGCGCGTCCGCTGGTACCGGCATCGGTAATCGAGAGCGTCATCGCCGAAGCGCGCCGCGGAAACGGCGCAGTGCCGGCCATCGCCGTGGCTGACACCCTCAAGAGTGTGACTGATTCGGGCATGATATCCGGGACCATCGATCGCAGCCAACTCTGGCGCGCACAGACTCCACAGGCATTTCCGCGCGACATGATCGAGCGCGCGTACACGCACGCGCGCGCCAACGGCATCCCGGCGACGGACGACGCTTCGCTGTGCGAGCTGCTCGCCCTACCCGTCATGGTGGTGCCGGGAAGCGAACGGGCGATGAAGATCACCGACGAAGCAGACTTCGCGCGGGCGGAAGCGCTGCATACCTTGAAGGCATGACAGCCGAAGTTCGCGCGGTGCCTTTCTGGTCGGAGCAGGAGATCGAATCCTCGCTGCCGGCTACGATCGAGCATCTCAACGCGCGCCGCGTGCTCGCGTATCCGACGGAAACCGTGTACGGGTTCGGCGGCGCGGTCGACCACGAGTCCGTTCAGGAGCTCATTCGGTTCAAGGGCAGACCGCCGAACAAGCCCTTCCTGCTGCTCATCTCTGGCAGCGAGATGCTGGCGCGACTCGACTTGCATCTGAATCCGGCGGCATCCATCCTCGCGGCGAGGTTCTGGCCCGGGCCGCTGACTCTGGTCCTGCCAGGCGGCGAGAAACGCGTTCCGTCCGAATTGCGCGGACCGGAGGGCGGGATCGCGGTCCGCTGGACTCCGCATCCCGCGACCAGCAGGCTGATCCGCGCATATGGGGATCCGATCACGTCCACCAGCGCGAACCGGCCCGGAGTTCCTCCCGCGCAATCGGCGGGGGAGATCATCGCGCAATGGACACAGGCGGCCGCCAGCGGGAAGCTTCGCATTCTCGACGGCGGTCAGCTCACCAGCTCGGCGCCCTCGACGGTCGTGGATTGCACGACCGCACAACCCCGCGTCATACGGCCGGGTGCCGTCGCTTCGTCCGCGCTGCGGGAGGTCGTAGGCGACCTGATCTGCGAGAGCACATGAAAGTCCTGTTCGTCTGCACGGGCAATACGTGCAGAAGCCCGTTGGCTGAAGCGACCGCGCGCAAGCTCGGGGCTGCACGCGGACTCAAGGACGTGACCTTTTGCAGCGCGGGCACGGGAGCCTGGGCGGGAGCCGGCGCGTCCGAGGGCGCGATTCTCGTCGGCATGGAGCGCGGTCTCGACCTGAGCTCGCACCAGGCTCAGCCGCTCACAGCGGAGCTCGTGCGCGAGAGCGATCTCATCCTTGGATTGTCCGAGCAACACGTAGCGGCTGGCTCGGAGCTTGGCGGCGACGGACGAACGTTTCTGCTCGACGATTTCGCGTCCGAAGGCAGGAGCGCCAACCCGGTGACGGATCCGTTTGGCCAGGATCTGGAAGCGTACCGCGCGTCGGCCGATGACATCGAGCGGTTGGTTGCGCTGGCGGTCGAGCGGATCGCAGCACGCGGGCTGCCGCCCTGATGCAGTGACGCGCCCAGGCGTGCCGAGCCGGCTCGTCCTACTCGGCCATCCCGTTTCGCATTCGCTGTCTCCGGTTCTACATGGCGCCGCGCTGGCGAGCGCCGGGCTCGATATCGCATACGAAGCGGTCGACGTCGCGCCTTCGCGACTGGAGCATGCGATGGCCGAGCTCGTTGCATCCGGCGCCGCCGGAAATGCGACGATCCCACATAAGGAAGCGCTCGCCCGCATCTGCGGCAGGCTTACGCCTACGGCCGGACTCGCCGACGCCGTCAACGTCTGGTGGATCGAGGACGGGGAGTTGGTTGGGGACAATACCGACGTCGGAGGTTTTCACGCGCTCGCCGGCAGGGTGCTCGGCTGCGCACCGAGCTGCGAGCGCGTCGCCGTGATCGGCGCGGGCGGCGCGACCAGCGCTGTTCTGGCTGCAGTGGGCGACTGGCGCGATTCGACTGCGCGCGTGTTCAACCGCGACCCCGTTCGCGCGCGCAAGCTCTGCGCGCGTTATCCCGATGTTGCCCGCGCGGAGACAGTGCTGGAGGAAGCGCTCGCGGGAGCCACGATTGTGGTGAATGCGACGCCCATCGGAATGCTCGACGAGGGGTTCCCGCTCGCGGTCGAGCGGATACCGGAACGAGCCGCGGTCATCGATCTCGTCTATCGCCGGGGCGGCACGCCCTGGGTCAGGGCCGCGCGCGAGCGCGGACACCGCGCTGGAGACGGACTCGCTATGCTCGTTGAGCAGGCGGCGCTTTCCTTTCACCGCTGGTTCGGGCGCGACGCCAACCGAATTGCGATGT
Organism: Gemmatimonadaceae bacterium; assembly: GCA_013817305.1. Taxonomy (GTDB): domain Bacteria; phylum Gemmatimonadota; class Gemmatimonadetes; order Gemmatimonadales; family Gemmatimonadaceae; genus JACDCY01. The sequence goes on from JACDCY010000075.1 coordinate 4,311, forward strand.
GGGCGGCAGTTACTTAGCGAGCTCGCGTCGTTGCTGCTCCCGGTGGTGTGCGTCGCGTGCGAACAGCCGACGGGCGCGGGGCAGAGTGAGAACGATCTCGTGTGTCCAGGCTGCTGGTCACGGGTTCGCATCCTGTCGCATCCCCGGTGCGAGCGGTGCGGCCACCCCGGAACTGACGAGGCGTGCGCGTGGTGCGCGCTGCTCCCGCAGTACGTGCGCGCGTGCCGCTCGGTGTGCTGGGTCCCGGAAGGGCGCGGCGGCGCGATAGTGCACGCGCTCAAATACGGGGGATGGGTCAAGGTTGCCGGGCCGATGGGCCTCCGAATGAGCAGGACGGACTGGCCTGCCGACGTTGCGGCAGAGCGGTCGGCGCTTGTTCCGGTTCCTCTCTCTCGCGACCGGCTGCGCGAGCGAGGCTACAACCAGAGCGAGCTCCTCGCGGGCGTCATCGGCCCGTGCTGGGGGCTACCAGTCTGGACGGACGTTCTGAGGCGCCAGCGGAAAACGAAGACTCAGACCAAGCTCACGCCCGGAGAGCGGCTCGCCAACGTGGCGGGTGCGTTCGCGATCGAGCCCGGCGCGGAATCGAAACTGCCGGGAGCCCACGTCTTGCTCGTGGACGACGTCATCACTACCGCGTCTACCCTGAACGCATGTGCGGCCGTTCTGTACGACCACGGCGCTCGAATAATCAGTTACGTTACCTTCGGCCGAGCCCGATCGGCGGCTGACGCCGGATAGGCCCGCTGTGATCCATACACCCGAAACCATAATCCGCCCCCGCATGGCGATACGCGTAGGCATCAACGGCTTCGGCCGCATAGGACGGCAGGTGCTGCGCGCCGCGAAGGAGTCCGGCGTCTCGGACCTCGATTTCGTGGCCGTGAATGACCTCACCGACACGAAGACCCTGGCGCACCTGTTCAAGTACGATTCGGTGCACGGAATCTTCGACGGCACCGTCGAGTCCCGGGAAGGCGCCATCGTGATCGACGGCGACGAGATAAAGGTTCTATCCGAAAAGGATCCGGCGGCCCTGCCCTGGAAGTCGCTGGGCGTGGACATCGTGCTCGAGTCTACGGGCCGGTTCACCGACGCGAAGGACGTGCGCAAGCACATCGACAGCGGCGCGAAAAAGGTCATCATCTCCGCGCCCGCCAAAGGCGAAGACCTCACCGTCGTGCTAGGCGTCAACGCGGACAAATACGACTCCGCAAAGCATTCGATCATTTCCAACGCCTCGTGCACGACGAACTGCCTGGTGCCGATGGTCAAGGTCATCCGCGACGAGTTCGGCTTCAAGCACGGCTCGATGGTCACCATCCACAGCTACACCAACGATCAATCAATTCTGGACCTGCCGCACAAAGATCTCCGGCGCGCGCGCGCGGCAGCGGTGTCCATGATTCCCACCACGACCGGCGCCGCGAAGGCTACGTCGCTCGTGATTCCGGAGCTGAAGGGCAAGATCGACGGGACGGCGATCCGCGTGCCCACTCCGGACGTATCGCTCACCGTGCTGGCCGTTGAAGTCGAGAAGTCCACCACCCGCGACGCGGTCAACGCCGTGTTCCGCGCGGCTTCCGAGCAGGGCCCGCTCGAGGGGATTCTGGCGTACGCCGAGGAGGAGCTCGTCTCGGTCGATTACGTGGGGAATCCGCATTCTTGCATACTCGACGCCAAGAGCACCAACGTCGTAGACGGAACTCTCGTCACGGTCTCGGGCTGGTACGACAACGAGTGGGGCTATGCCTCCCGCTGCGTCGACCTGCTGCGATTCGTCGGCGCCCGGCTGTAGCTCTCCGGCAGGCCATGGAAAAGAAAACAGTAAGAGATCTCGCCGACGAGCAGGTGCGCGGAAAGCGCGCTCTGGTGCGGTGTGATTTCAACGTGCCCCTCGAGGGCGCACGCATCACCGACGATTCGCGGATCACGGCTTCGGTCCCGACGATTAAGCATCTCACCGATCGCGGTGGCCGCGTCGTGCTGCTGTCGCATCTCGGCCGCCCCAAGGGAAAACCGGACGCGAAGTATTCCCTCCAGCCTGTCGCGATTCGCCTACAGGAGCTGCTCGGGATGCCTGTTCGGTTCATCGAGGCCACGGACTCCGAGGAGGCGATCCACGCTACGCGCTCCCTCGCGGACGGCGAGGTACTTCTGCTCGAGAACACACGCTTTCTCGGCGGCGAGGAGAAGAACGACGCGGGATTGTCGCGGGCGCTCGCGGAGCTGGGCGACTTTTACGTGAACGACGCGTTCGGCGCGGCTCACCGCGCGCATTCGTCCACGGCCGGTGTCGCAGAGTATCTCAAGCCGGCCGTTGCGGGCCTGCTCCTCGAAAAGGAGCTCGACTACCTCGGCAAGGCGCTCGCCGATCCCAGGCGGCCGTTCGTCGCAATCCTCGGGGGTGCCAAGATCTCGGGCAAGATCGACGTCATCGAGCAGATGCTTCCCAAGGTCGACGCCATGCTCATCGGAGGGGCGATGGCTTGCACCTTCTTCCGCGCGATGGGTCTCGAGACCGGGAAGTCGCTAGTCGAGGAGGACCGCGTCGACATGGCGAAAGACATTCTGGATCGGGCGGGCAGCAAGCTCATTCTGCCGCACGACGCGATTGTCGCGCCCGCCATGGATCAGCCGGATCGCGCACACGCGGTGAATCGCGCGGGGATCCCCGCGGGCGAGGCGATGTTCGACATCGGCCCGGCGACAGCGGAGTCGTATGCGCGCGCGATCGGGCTGGCACGGACCGTGATCTGGAACGGCCCGATGGGCGTCTCCGAGACGCCGGCTTTTGCGAAGGGAACCGCGACGGTGGCTCAGGCTATGGCCGACGCGACGGGGAAGGGAGCGGTCACGATCGTGGGAGGCGGCGACTCGGCCGCCGCCGTAGCCGATGCGGGCTTGAGCGGGCGCATGAGCCACGTGTCCACGGGCGGCGGCGCCTCTCTGGAATTTCTGGAAGGGAAGCCGCTACCCGGCGTCGAGGCATTGGAGGATCGCGCAGCATGAACCACCCGATTTTCGCGGCGAACTGGAAGATGAATCACGGGCCCAGCGAGGCCCGTGCGTTCCTCAAGACATTTTTGACGCAGTACCAGCGACACTACGACCGGACGATCATTTTCTTTCCGCCCGCGGCGTCGATTGCCATGGTTGCGAGCGAGGTGGAAGGCCGGTCCGACATCCTGGTCGGCGCGCAGAACATCTACTGGCAGGACACGGGCGCGTTCACGGGCGAGATCTCCGGCCCGATCGCGCGCGACGCGGGCGCGACGGTCGTTCTCGTGGGGCATTCCGAGCGCCGTCATGTCTTTGGGGAGACGGACGATGAGTGCGCCGACAAGTGCGCCGCCGCCGAGCGCGCTGGCTTGCGTCCGATGCTCTGCGTGGGAGAGAAGTTGGATGAGCGCGACGCCAGGAAGACCGAGGAGGTCGTGCTTCGACAGCTGCGTGCCGGATTCTCCAAGCTGGAGCAGATCGACGCCTTCAATCCGATCGTCGCGTACGAACCGGTCTGGGCAATCGGGACGGGCCGGAATGCGACACCCGACGATGCCAGCACGATTCACGGCGTGATCCGGGACGAGCTGAAGGCGATAGTCGGTGATCGCGCGCGCGCGATACCCGTGCTCTATGGCGGAAGCGTCAATTCGGGAAATGCGCCCGCGTTGCTCTCGGCTCCCGACGTGGACGGCGTGCTCGTGGGTGGAGCGAGCCTGAACACGGGAAGCTGGATATCCATCGCGAGGACTCGGCCCACCGCTGAGATCGCTCCGGAGGAGCTCGGGCGCGAGTAAGTTGCCCGCGAATCCAAAAACCGTTACCGCCCTTGGATAACCCGCCGGCATCCGCGATATTGACGCATCAACAAATCCCCACACGGAACCGATGTACACATTTCTTTTAATCATTCTGATAGTCGATGCGCTGCTCCTGGTCGGAGTGGTGTTGATGCAGGCTGGAAAGGGCGGCGGAATGGCCGCCAGCTTTGGAGGCGCGAGCTCGTCCGCAGACTCGATCATCGGCACTCGTCAGGCAGGCAATGTCCTGACCCGGGCCAGCTGGTGGCTGGGCGGGGTATTCCTCGCGCTTGCATTCATCCTGCAGCTGATGTCGTCGCGTCCGCGCACGCCGGAGTCGGTTCTGGACCGGCCGCTGTCCACGCAGCCTCAGACCGCACCCGCGCCGTCCGGCGCAGCGCCTGCGGTACCGCTCGAACCTGCTCCGACTACGCCTCCGGCCGGTACGCCGCAGGGAACCACGACGCCTCCCGCGGGGGGCACGCCGTAGGTTGACGGCGGCAGGGAGTCCTTCAAATCCGGGGTTCCTCCTCCTCGAGGATGGAACCCTTTTTCACGGCCGCGTCCACGGGCATCCGACCGGAGCGGCCGCAGAGGTCGTGTTCACCACGAACATGACCGGGTACCAGGAAGTCTTCACAGATCCTTCGTATCGCGGGCAGATCGTCGTCATGACGGCGCCGCAGATCGGCAACTACGGCATCAACGCAGAGGATCCCGAGTCCGCCGCTCCGCAGGTATCCGGGGTGGTTGTGCGTGAGCTGTCGCGCACTTACTCCAACTGGC
>JACDCY010000189.1 GCA_013817305.1 Gemmatimonadaceae bacterium
TCACGTGGGATCAGCTCAAGGTCGGCCTGATGATTCTGGTCGCGCTCGGGCTGATCTTTGTCGCTGTGCTCAAGCTCGGTCAGACGACGGGGCTTTTCGCCAAGCGCTACAATCTTGTCGCGTTCCTCCCTTCCGCGGCCGGCCTCGTAGAGGGCGGCGGCGTGACCGTCGCGGGACAGCAGGCGGGCGTTATCGAGACGATCGAGTTCCTGCCGGTGGATGCGGACACCACGAGGAATCTCAGGATAGTCATCGCCGTGGAGGAGAAGCTTCGGGCGCAGGTGCGCGGGGATTCGAAGGCGAAAATCCGCACATTGGGCCTGCTCGGCGACAAGGTGTTCGACATCGAGCCGGGCACGCCCCGGTTTCCCGTGCTCCGGGACAACGACACTATTTCCATCGCGCCGTCGGCCGATTACGAAGCGATCATCACGCAGGCATCGGGTGCCGTGACCGACGTCGTGGTGTTGACGAAGGATCTGAGGAAGATCACTGCGGGCATCGCCCGCGGCGAAGGCACCGTCGGGCAGCTCCTGACGAACCGGGAGCTGTACGACCAGTTCAACACGACTCTCTCGGGCGCGAGCCGGGTGATGGCGCGGCTGCAGAATCCGAACGGCACGTTCGGGCGCCTGATAGACGATCCTGCGCTGTACCGGAACATGACGCGGATGCTGTCGTCCCTGGACACGCTGCTCGTATCCGTCAACTCGTCGGAAGGGACGCTCGGCAAGCTGATGCGCGACGACAGCCTGTACACCGCTCTCGTGAGCACGGTGACGGGGGCGGACCAGATGGTGCGCGCGCTGTCGCAGGGGGAGGGAACGGCGGCGAGGCTGATCAACGATCCGCAGCTGTACGACCAGCTGGTAAAGACGGTGACTGACCTCAATGCGATACTGGCGGACGTGAGGCGGGATCCGGCCAGATACACGAAGGGGATGATCAAGGTGTTCTGATAAAAAAGGGCGCGGTGTGCGTTCACCGTATTTCCGTCGCCCGTTCGGACGTGAGGGCGGATAGGCGGACGGCGATCGGCCCCGCCGACTTTCACGGCCCAACAGACAACGGTATCACGGTTAACGGACACCGCGCCCCGCAGTAGCAGTTCCCACTTCCGCTGGTGCTCTACCTATTTTCCGTAGGTGGACTACTCCCATGAGCTCGACGTAGTCGCCGTCCGCGGCGGACAGGTGGAATCCTGTCACCGCGTTCACGCCGCCATCGTCGCCGACGACGACACGCTCATCGGGGGCGCGCGCAATCCGCAGGAAGTCACCTTCTGGCGGTCCTGTGCCAAGCCGTTCCAGGTGATCCCTTTCGTGCAGGCCGGCGGCCTGGACGAGCTCGGTTGGGGCTCGGATGAATTGGCTGTCGCCTGCGGCTCGCACGGCGGCGAGCCCGAACACGTTGCGATCGTAGAGAGGATGCTGCGCGACGTCGGGCGCGAGGAGGGCGATCTCGCTTGCGGCGCGCACGAGCCGCTTTCTCCACGCGGCGCAAAGCTCGCGCGTGAGTGCGGCAAGACCCTGACGCGGCTGCACAACAACTGCTCCGGCAAGCACGCCGCGATGCTCGCGCGCGCCGAGATCACCGGGTGGCCGACGCATAGTTACGATCGCCTCGAGCACCCGGTGCAGCAGGCAATTCTTGCGTACATGACGCGCTGGACTGACCTCGCGCAGCCCGAGATGCTGCTCGCGGTGGACGGATGCGGAGTCGTGGTTTTCGGCGGGCCGATCGAGCGTATGGCGCGCGCGTACGCGCGCCTCGGCAAGGCCGCGCGCGCCGGCGAAGAGATCCCGGCGCGGATCGTTTCATCCATGATCGAACACCCGTTCCTCGTCGGCGGCACCGATCGCTTCGATACCGTCCTCATGGAGGAGACCGGCGGTGCCGTGTTGTCCAAGACAGGTGCTGAGGGCGTGCACTCGCTCGCGGTTCCCGAGCTCGGCGTCGGCATCACGATCAAGGTCGAGGACGGCGCACAGCGCGCGCTCTTTCCGCCTCTCTTGAGAATCCTCCAGAATCTCAAGGTTCTTCCCACCACACTCCAGCCCCGTCTGGCGGAGTACCTCAACAAGCCCCTCAAGAACTCGCGCGGCGAGTCAGTTGGTCAGGTCATGCTCGCCGCCGACTTCGCGTAGCCGGTTGTGGGTGGCAGTGGCTGGCCTTTGGGGTCGTTCGCGGGGGCTACGCGAGCAAACTGCGCTCGCTAAGACGCCCCCTTGGAAC
>JACDCY010000015.1 GCA_013817305.1 Gemmatimonadaceae bacterium
CTCGACCGCCGCACACGCGCGCAAGCTCGGCGCGCATACCGTGGCCATGCGATGGAAGCACGACATGAACCCCGGATCCGTGCGCGTCTCGGAGATCATCGCCGGATCCGCCACGGGAACGCTCTCAAGCAACGCGGTCTTTTCCATCGCGCGAGCGCTCGCGCACCGGTTCCGTCACCCGGTTCACTACGTGCCGCTCGGCGGCAGCACACCGCTGGGCGTGCTCGCGCAGGTCAACGCCGCGCTCGAGCTCGCGGAGCAGATCGCCGCGGGCGAGCTCCCCGCGCCCGAGCGTGTGGTCTTGCCCCTTGGCAGCGGCGGCACGGCGGCGGGGCTCGCGCTGGGGTTCGCCATCGCAGGCCTCGAGACGGAGATCGTGGCAGCACGCGTCGCGCCAAGGCTCGCTGCGAACGCGCGTCGGGTTGCCGGGTTGGTGAACGGCGCTCGAGCTTTAATTCACCGGCTTACCGGAGCGCGGGTGGCCCCGGTGCCGCGCGGGATGGTCCGGGTCGTGCACGACGTTTTCGGCGGAGCTTACGGACGCGTCCTTCCCCGCGCCGAGGATGCGGCCGCATTTCTGTTCGACACGCACGGCATCCGGCTCGATTCAACGTACAGCGCGAAGGCGTTTGTCGCCGCGCTCGCGCACGCGCGCGAGCGTGACGGCCCCACTCTTTTCTGGTTGACTTTCGATGGGCGATGTCTCGACGCTGAATAACGGCCTTACCGTAGCTTACGACGAGGTAGGGTCGGGGAATCCGTTCGTGCTGCTCCACGGTTTTCCGCACAACAGATCGCTCTGGGCCCCGCAGACCAGCGCGCTCGTGGAGCACGGGCGATGCATCGCCCCCGATCTCCGCGGGTTCGGCGAGTCGGGACGTGAGGGCCCGTATTCGATGGAGCAGTACGCGGAAGACGTCGTGGCTCTACTTCGAAATCTCGGAATAGAACGGGCTGTGATCGCCGGTCTTTCGATGGGCGGCTACATCGCCATGGCACTGTGGCGCCTGAGGCCGCAGATGGTGCGCGCGCTGGTGCTGGCGGACACGCGTCCCGGGGCCGATTCTCCGGAGACGCGCGACAAGCGGACGGATCTGATGGCCGTCGCAAAAGCGGAGGGGCCCGCCGCAGTGGCGAACACGCAGATCGCAGGAATGGTCGGAGCCAGCACGCGCGCGCAAAACCCCGCGCTCGTCGACGGGCTACATCAGATGCTGGCCGCCGCGCCGGTCGAAGGGATCGTCGGCGCGCTGCAGGCCATGATGAACCGACCGGATTCCACCCACCTCCTGCCGACGATCGACGTTCCCACGCTGATCATCGTGGGCGAGGAGGACTCGCTGACTCCGGTGAAGGAATCCCGCGCTATGCACGCGGCAATACCGGGGAGCAGGCTCGAGATAATTCCCGGCGCCGGGCACGTCAGCAATCTCGAGAAGCCGGCGGCGTTCAATCACGTTCTCAGCGAATTCCTTAGCGCGCTGAACTACGCTTGAGCGCGCGTAAGACGAAGCTACCGGTATCCCGCTACGCGCGCTAAGACGCTCGCTCCGGGGACACCGGTCGCCTCGTCTTATCTGGCCCCTACCCGAAGGCGGTGAAGCGTACTGGCGGGGTGTCCTCGACAGCGCCGTCTTAGCGAGCGCAGTTTGCGAGCGTAGGCGCGGTCGAGGATACCCCGCCAGCACGCGACCCGCGCGCGCGTCCGAACTGCTAGCGCGCCGGCCGGCCGGGCGGGGTGTCGCTCTTGAAGACGTCGCGATTGATCTGGATGAATTGATTCATGTTCGCGGGCACGTCTTCTTCAGGAAAGATCGCGGTGACCGGGCACTCCGGCTCGCACGCTCCGCAGTCGATGCATTCGTCCGGATGGATGAACAGCTGATCCGGACCCTCGTAAATGCAGTCGACCGGACAGACGTCGACGCACGCTCTGTCCTTGGTGTCCTTGCAGGCTTCCGTTATGACGTAGGGCATTCGTGGGTTGGCGCGTGAGGACGTGCGCGAAACGAATAATAGATGAAGCGACCGGGCCACTCAACGCTCGACGTATTCCCGTCGCGGAGATTCACTCGTGCAGCTCCGGGTTGAACCGGTAGAGCGTCACCGTCCGGCCGATCACCTGGACGACCTCCGACCGGGTGCGCTTGGACAGCGCCTCGGCGGCCTCTTTGGCCTTGAGGTCGGTGCCCTTCCCAATCTTCACCTTCACCAGCTCGCGAGTTCGGAGCACGTCCTGCAGCGAAGCGATGAGAGCGTCGTTTATTCCTTGCCCGCCGATATGGACGGCGGCATCCAGGTGATGGGCTTCGGCACGCAGTGTTGCCCGATCTTTTCCCTTCATCGCGCTGAGCTCCGGCAGAGTCCCTCGTATGATAGCGGCCTCACAATGCGCGGTCGCGCCCAGCAAGCTGAAAGTGCGGACGAATGTCGACCGGCGGACCGTTCCACCAGTCGGGCTTGCCGGAATCGACCCGCAGCGCCTGAAAATGCAGATGGGGAAAGTCGCGCGGCGCGTTGCCGCTGGTACCCACGTAGCCGAGTACGTCTCCCTGACGCACCTGAACGCCCTCGGACACCCGGTCGTGATACCGGTCCAGATGCGCGTAGTAGTACACGAACCTTCTCCGCGAGTCGGCGAGGTACAGCGTCGTCCCGCCAAGCGTATTCTGTCGCAGGCTGAGAATCGTCCCGTCCATCACGGCGAGCGCCGGCGTCCCGCGCTGCGCCGGTATGTCGAGCGCCCGATGGGCGCGGCCGCCCGAGCGCGCCGCGTTGAATGAATCGCGCAACGCGGATGGCGCCACACCCGCCACCGGCACCATCAGCGGATTTTCGTCGAAATACTCGGCGTCGGCTCGCGCTTCCGCTGCTGTCGGCGCCGGTGCCGAAGTCTCCCCCGGCCCTCGCGAATCTACAGGCATGGGTCCGCGCGGGGTCAGCGGGGTGATCGACGGCCCACACGCCATCGTGATCGCCGCGAAAGCGATGGGCACGCTGCGCTTCACGCGCATTGCGGCACAAAGAGACTCACGCCTCTGTTGTCACCAACGCCTCATCGCGCGCGCGCGCAAGCTCGGCGAGACCCTCCTCGATGGTCTTGGAGTGGTGCATCGAGCAGAACTTCGGCCCGCACATCGCGCAGAATTCCGCGCTCTTGAAGTACTCGGCCGGGAGCGCCTCGTCGTGGTACTCGCGCGCGCGCTCGGGATCGAGACTCAGCCTGAACTGCTCGTTCCAATCGAACGCGTAGCGCGCGCGTGACAGTGCATCGTCGCGGTCCCGGGCGCCCTTGCGGCCGCGTGCCACGTCGGCTGCGTGCGCGGCGATCTTGTATGCGATGACCCCATTGCGCACGTCCTCTGCGTTCGGCAGCCCCAGGTGCTCCTTGGGCGTGACGTAGCAGAGCATGTCAGCGCCGTACCATCCGATCATCGCCGCGCCGATCGCGCTGGTGATGTGGTCGTACCCGGGAGCGATGTCGGTGACGAGCGGACCGAGGGTGTAGAACGGAGCTTCGTGGCAGATCTCCTTCTGCTTACGCACGTTCATCTCGATCTCGTGCATCGGGATGTGCCCGGGACCTTCGACCATCACCTGCACGTCGCGCTCCCACGCTCGCCGGGTCAGCTCGCCCAGCGTCTCCAGCTCCGCGAACTGCGCGCGATCGCTCGCGTCCGCTATGGATCCAGGCCGCAGTGAGTCGCCTAGCGAGATCGTCACGTCATGCTGGCGGAGAATGTCGAGGATGTCGTCGTAGCGCTCGTACAGCGGGTTCTGCTTCCGGTGCGCCATCATCCACACTGCGTGCAGCGATCCGCCGCGGCTGACGATCCCGGTCACACGACCGTGCACCAGCGCCAGATGCTCCAGCAGGATTCCGGCGTGGATCGTCATGTAATCGACTCCCTGCCGCGCCTGATGCTCGATCATCTCGAGCAGATCCTCGGCGGTGAGCTCCTCAAGCTCTTTGTCCTGCTGCACCGCCTGGTAGATCGGAACGGTTCCGATCGGAACCGGCGAGGCGGCGATGATCGCGCGACGGATCGCGTCGATGTTGCCGCCGGTCGACAGATCCATCACGGTGTCCGCGCCGTACTTGATGGCCATCTGGAGCTTTTCCAGCTCACCATCGACGTCCGAGCTCACCGCGGAATTGCCGATGTTGGCGTTGATCTTCACGCCCGACACCTTGCCGATGCACATTGGCTCGAGGGCACCCGCGAGGTGATGGATGTTCGCGGGGATGATCAAGCGGCCGCGGGCCACCTCCGCTCTAACGAGCTCGGGGTCGAGATCTTCGCGCTCTGCCACAAAGCGCATCGCGTCGGTGATTTCACCCTGACGCGCGAAATACATCTGGGTCCGGGCGGCGCCCGTCCCGTTGTTCCCTGTGCTCATGTCGACTCCCTACGCCGGTACTAGCCGGATCAGGTTGTGAGGGACTCTCTCAGCCTTATGAAGGCACCCCTGTCACATCTGAATATACGCAGCCGAAAAAGCATCGGGGACACGGCAGTCAGCCAGGATCCCCGTCAACGGCCCAGTAGTGTTTATAAAAAAAGCGCGACCATAGGGGCCGCGCTTTCTCTCATGCAGCGGTTACTCGCGAGACTACTGAACGCCTACGTCGGCCGCTGCTTGTCCTTCCCTCGGGCTACCGGCGTTTCCACTTCCGCTGCCACTCGGCATCGGACGAGTCGGCGACGAACCGATCGGCCGGCTGCCTGATATGTCGCGCGGTCTTGCGGGCGCGGTATGGATAACCTGGCGGCCACCCGTGCGCCCGCCCATGACCACACGCCCGGTCCCGCGCCCTCTGGCGGGGAAACGCTCGTTGATCGAAATGGTCGTCCTTCCACGACCGGCGGAAGGCGGAATGCAGCGATCTTCACCAACTCCGCCACCGCGGATCACTACAGCACCGGCGATCCCGATGATCGTACCCCAATCGGTACCACGAGTACTGGGTCCGGCGCCTCCGGAAGCCGGCTCGATCGCGCGCGGTCGCGTGGACGTCGCGATCTCCACTGGAACTTCCTCAACCGGAGCTGGCTCCGGCGTCGGCTCCTCGATGGCTGCCACCTCGGACTCCGGCACCATCTCGGTCTCTTCCTGAACGTCGGCAGTAATCCGTGGAGCATTAGACCGTCGCGGGCGCGGAGCGCGCGCCGAGTTGGCGACCACTCTCGAGGGTGGTGTCGTGCGCTCGGCAGCGCCGACGATCCGAGTCTGATCGGTCGCCCTGGATGCGAGCTCCAGGTCGGCACCGGCCGACGCGAGGGCAAGGTCGTTCTGCAGATCGGCGGAAATCCGTGCACTGTCTCCGCAGCCGGCTGTCAGAACTATCCCGCAGCATACGAGAACCTTCGAACCGCGATACATGTTTTTTCTCCTGCGCGAACCAGTACGGGTTTGTACGGCACTCGCGCTGCTACTCGAGTCGCGCAGGTGCAACGGCCACGCCCTTGCTTTACCCCCTCAGCGTACCCTTAATAGCCTATTATGGCCGGAAAGCGTCCCATTGCATGGACAAGTCGTGTCGCGAAGTGAGGACAACCAAATGAGCTGGATGCGTCAAGCACAACTGGTCAGTCTGCTGGTTATCGCCGCGGGCCTGACGGCAGCCTGTCAGGCTCGGGGCGATGAGGCCCTTACGGCAGGCGAGAGAAAAGCAATAGCCAGCGCGATCGAGCTGCGGGTGAAGAGCGCTTACGACCTCGGCGCCGGGGACGTTCTGACGGGGTTGATGAGCCTCTACCCTCGCGAGGGTCCGGTCTACTCCGCGTCAGGCGGCTCGGTCACAACGACGCGCGATTCTCTCGAAACGGCCGTGCGTCAGTTCTGGAACTACGTGGGCCGGAACATGCGCAACCCGACGTGGGAGTGGACGGCCATGCGGGTCGATGTGCTGTCGTCGGAGTCCGCCGTCATGACGGCCACCTACCGCGTCCCCCACCTAACGCCGGCCGGCCTTCCGCACGTCATCGGCGGAGCGTGGACCGCGGTATTCGTCAAAAGGAACGGGGAGTGGGTGATAGTGCATGAGCACCTCTCCGACTCCCCGTCCCCATGAAAGACGCTGGCTCTGGTCATTAGCTAAGAGCCAACAGCCAACAGCCAACAGCCAACAGCCAACAGCTAACAGCTAACAGCTAATACTGCGGATTCGTCGCGTCCGCGCTGACGTTGAGATCTTCGTTGAGCGAGGCATCGCCGCTGATGATGCTGCGCCAGCTCAGCTCCTGCCCCTTCCGGAATCCTTTCTGCGTGACCTTAACGCCCTCGGGCGAGATCGCGATCATGTAGGCCTTTCCGTCGAGCTCCAGCTCCCGCTTGATCGTCTTGTCGAGCTTGGTTGCCATGTAAAAACGCCTCCGAATCGGGTGATTGTCAGGTCCAATCCTTCTTGAGCGAGAGCTCTTCGATTCTGTAACAGTGCAGCATATCGTGCAGCACAGCGTGACGGAACATTATTCGAACGTCGTACGTCGGGTAGTCCGGATGTTTAGCGGAACGCCGCCAGCTGTCGTCACCCAGAGTGCGAAGCCGCTGCACAAGGCGTTCCCGCCCCGACTCGAACGTGTCCAATCCGTGAGAGAGATCACGCACCAGGAGAGCTCCCCTCTCATCCTCCGCCGGCGGAATGTACGGAACTACCGCCGGGTCCTCTTCGGCCAGCATGAAGTCCAGCCGGACCGAGAAGAGAGGGTCCACCTCCGCCAGGTGCAGGGCGTGCTCGTGCGCGGACCACCTGTCCGCTGCCGGCCTTCTTTTCAGTAGTTGCGGCTCCATCTCTGCAAGCAGATCGCGCAGCATCTGCGGCGCAACTTCAATCTGGTCAACGATTTTGGCGTTACTCAGCATTGATTTCCCTTCTGCTGCCTGTCCCGCGAATGTAAGCTGAGGCCATTCCATCGCAATACGTGGGCTTAAGTGGGGAGGCACGCACGCGAAACGGATGTAGGCACGAGTCGTCATTCACCAGGAGGTCCGAGCGATGAAGTCAGAGCAATATCTGGTGTATCACTTCGAAAGACGCGCATATCCGCTTCGGAGTCCGGTATTTACGGTCGGCCGGGACGCGGACAGCGACCTCGTGCTGCGCGAGCCGACCGTGTCCCGCACTCACGCGCGGGTGGTGCTCGAGGGCGAGGACGCGATTCTCGAAAGCCTCGGTCCCACTGGAACCCGCGTCAATGGCGTGGCGATCGTGAATTCCCGAAAGCTCGAGTCGGGGGATCAAATCCTGATCGGAACGGCGAAGCTCACGTTCTCGTCGGCGTCGCTGCCGACGGGATTCACCGTCGTGAATTCGAGCGTCCACCCGCAGTCGGACCCGGACACGAAACGCACCACGATCCGCACGCCGTTGCTGCGCAGCGGGGAGAAAACAGGCGGCCGGGCCTTTCGGGTGAGCCGGACATGGCTCCTCACCGGTGTGATGATTCTCGCGCTGGCTCTCTTCGTCTTCACGCGAGGATGAAGCGGGCTAGTCGCTAGCCATCTCCAGCTTGCCGCCCCGAACTCTCGCGAACACCGCCGCTTCGAGCGCATCCTTCACGGGCTTCACTGTGATCTCCTCGAGAACGTCCGCCGCGAAAGCGTAGATCAGTAGCGTGCGCGCCTGTTCGGCGTCGAGTCCGCGGCTCTTCATGTAGAACAGGGCGACCTCGTCCAGCCGTCCGACCGTGGCGCCGTGCGTGCACTTCACGTCGTCTGCGAAAATCTCGAGCTGGGGCTTGGTGTCCACCCGGGCGTGGTCCGACAGCAGAAGGTTGTTGTTGCTCTGCTTGCCATCGGTTTTCTGCGCCTCTGGCCGGACGTAAACCTTCCCGTTGAATACGCCGTGCGAGTGCCCGTCCAGGATTCCCTTGTATATCTCGCGGCTCGTGGTGTTGGGCTGGGCGTGCTCGATGCTGGTCTGGTGGTCCACGTGTTGCGAGCCGGACACCATGTACATGCCGTTCATCGTGCACGAGGATCCGGAGCCGTCCAGCAGGGTGTTCACGTTGGTGCGCGAAAGCTCTGCGCCCGAGGCGTACGAGAATGAGTGCAGATCGCTGTCGCGCTCCTGCCGCGCCTGGATCGTCGCGACGTGAAACGCGCCCGCGCTCTCGTTCTGCACCTTGATGTGCTCTAGCCGCGCCCCTTCGCCCAGCGCGATCTCCGTCACAGACACGGTGAGATAGCTCTCGTCCCGGAGTCCCACGTAGCTCTCGATGACCGTAGCGCGCGCCCCTTTCTCCAGAACGACGAGGTTCCTGGGAAAGGACGCCGCCTGAGGGACCGGGTGCGCGGAGAGAAACACGAGATGTATCGGTTGCGCGACCTCGACATTCCCCGCAACTGTTATCACCGCGCCATCCTGCATGAGAGCGGTATTAAGCGCGGTAAACGCGACGGTCTCATGATCCGCGATGGTCCCAAGCTGCGGGACCTTGCCTCCTTCGCGGAGCATCGAGGACAGGTCACTGATCTGGACGCCGGGATGATCGTGGACGCTCGACAGCTCCGGCGCGAGCCAGCCGTCCACGAACACGAGCCGTGTCCAGTCCGGCGAGTCGAACAGGTATTGATCGAGCTCGCCAGCGCTTAGCGAAGTGGGAGATCCGGTCCGATTGAACGAGCGCGTGGCGATCGGCGCAACGCTGGTGTAGTGCCAGTCCTCGTTCTTCATCGTGGGGAAGCCGAGTCCGGCAAAACGATCCATCGCGCGACGCCTGAGCTCGCCGGCGCCGCCCGCTTCGGCGTGATCCAGGCTCTCGAACATGCCGACGTAATGGTCTACGGCAGTCTCCGGCTGCGTCACGCCCGGCTTCCCGCTCCCGCCGCGGACTGTTCGTTCTGAATCCAGTCGTAGCCATGCTCTTCCAGCTCGAGAGCCAGTTCCTTGCCGCCGGATTTCACGATCCGTCCGCCGGCCAGCACGTGCACGAAATCGGGCACGATGTAGTTGAGCAGGCGCTGATAGTGCGTGACCACGATCGCGGATTTTTCCGGAGTGCGCAGCTTGTTGACGCCGTCGGCGACGATCCTGAGCGCATCGATGTCGAGCCCGCTGTCCGTCTCGTCGAGGATTGCGAGCCGCGGATTGAGCACGGCAAGCTGCACGATCTCGTTCCGCTTCTTCTCTCCGCCTGAAAAGCCGGCGTTGACAGAGCGGTTGAGCATCGAGGGATCCATGTCGACGAGCTTCATCTTCTCTTCCATCACGTCGAGGAACTCGAGCGGATCCACTTCTTCCTCGCCACGCGCTTTGCGAACCGCGTTGTAGGCGGAGCGGAGGAAGTACGCGTTCGTCACGCCCGGAATCTCCACGGGATACTGGAATGCGAGAAAAATCCCGGCTTGCGCGCGCTCTTCGGGCTCCATGTCGAGCAGATCCTGCCCGTCGTAAGTCACGGAGCCAGCCGTGACCTCGTACGCCGGATGTCCGGCGATCACCTGGGCGAGCGTGCTCTTGCCGGATCCGTTGGGGCCCATTACCGCGTGAATCTCACCCTTGTTCACGGTGAGGTCGATTCCCTTCAGTATCTCGTTCTCGCCGATGTTCGCGCGCAGTCCCTTTATCTCAAGCACGACTTCGTTCCGTTGTTGGTTGTTTCGCCCGTGAAAAGCTGCGGAAAAACGGCGCCAGCCTCCGCCCTATCCGACCGACCCTTCGAGCGAGATGCCGAGGAGCTGCTGCGCCTCCACGGCGAATTCCATCGGGAGATTCTGAAACACTTCCTTGCAGAATCCGCTCACGATGATCGAGATCGCGTGCTCGGCGTTGAGCCCGCGCTGCTTGCAGTAGAAAATCTGGTCTTCGCCGATCTTCGACGTGGACGCTTCGTGCTCAACCATCGCCGAGTCGTTCTGCACTTCGATGTACGGAAAGGTGTGCGCGCCGCATTCGTTGCCGATCAGCATCGAGTCGCACTGCGTGTAATTGCGCGCCCCGGTCGCCCTGGGCATCACCTTCACCTGGCCGCGATAGCTGTTGTTCCCGCGCCCCGCCGATATCCCCTTCGAGATGATCGTGCTCTTCGTGTTCTTCCCGATGTGGATCATCTTCGTGCCCGTGTCGGCCTGCTGCCGGTTGTTGACGACCGCGACCGAGTAGAACTCGCCCGTCGAGTTGTCGCCCTGCAGGATCACGCTCGGGTATTTCCACGTGATCGCCGAGCCCGTCTCCACCTGCGTCCAGGAGATCTTGGAATTCACGCCGACGCACTTGCCGCGCTTCGTCACGAAGTTGTAGATCCCGCCGACGCCTTCTGCGTCGCCCGCGTACCAGTTCTGCACCGTCGAATACTTGATGGACGCGTTGTCGAGCGCGACCAGCTCGACCACCGCCGCGTGCAGCTGATTGCCGGATCGCTTGGGTGCCGTGCAACCTTCAAGGTAGCTGACCGACGAGCCCTCTTCGGCGACGATCAGCGTCCGCTCGAACTGGCCGGTATCGGCCGCGTTGATCCTGAAGTACGTGGACAGTTCCATCGGGCACTTCACGCCCTTCGGGACGTAGCAGAACGATCCGTCGCTGAACACCGCGGCGTTGAGCGCGGCGAAAAAATTATCGCTGTGCGGAACGACCGTACCGAGGTACTTCTGCACGAGATCGGGGTGGCTCTGGATCGCTTCGCCAAAAGAGCAGAAGATGATTCCCTGCTTGCCCAGCTCTTCCTTGAACGTGGTCCCGACGGAGACGCTGTCGAAGATCGCGTCCACGGCGACGCCGGCCAGAAATTTCTGCTCGGTGAGCGATATGCCGAGCTTCTCGTACGTCCGCAGCAGCTCGGGATCCACTTCGTCCAGCGACGCAAGCGGCTTCACGCTCTTCGGCGCCGAGTAATAGATCATGTCCTGGTAGTCGATCGGACCGTAGGTCACGTTCGGCCAATGCGGCTCGGTCATCGTGAGCCAGCGGCGGTATGCCTTGAGGCGCCACTCGACCATCCATTCCGGCTCGTCCTTCTTGGCCGCGATCGCGCGAACTACGTCCTCGTTGAGCCCGCGCGGGATTGTGTCAGCCTCGACTTCGGTAACGAAGCCGTACTGATACTCCCGGTTAACCAGCGATTCGATGGCGGTGGACATGAAGAGCGGCTATTGGCTATTGGTTTCTGGTTTATTGGCTGCCCGGCCAATACCCTCGCCGGTGTTGCCTCAAAACAGCTCACGCGGCTTGGACTTAGTCCAAATGGGACACTTTGCCCAGCCTTGAATCCTAAGTAAATTTGTCGGGATAATCAAGCTGAGGGACGACTCCGTCGAGGCGGCTCAAAACGTTGTGACTCAAACATTTACGATAGCTCCGCGGACCTGGGCCGGATGGGGTCCATGGACGGACTCGCCTCGGTGGTCGTGACCACCGCAGCCCATGGATTCGAGCAGTTGGCCCGGCTGGACGATCTGCTCGAGAACATCCCCGTATCAGTCACCCGCTCGAACGGCGAAAAAGTGTGCCTCGTTCGGACCCAGGGAGAGGTGGCCGCCGTGAGCAATCTGTGCACGCACCAGGAGTTCGACATGGCCCTCGGCGACGCGCCTGGCGACGGGACCATCGAGTGCGCCTGGCACGGTGCACGGTTCGACATTCGCACCGGCGAGGTCCTCCAGGGCCCGGCCACCGATCCGCTGCCCGTCTACGAAGTGATCGTCCAGGACGGCGCCGTGCTCGTGGGCCCGCGAAGGCGCGAATGAATCGGCGATCCGATTTCCCCCTGCTGGCGATGAACCCGGGTCTGCACTACCTGGATTCCGCGGCGACGAGCCAGAAGCCGCGCGCGGTGCTCGACGCGATCGTGAATTTTTACGAGACGAGCAACGCCAACCCGCACCGCGGAGCGTACGACCTGTCCGTCAAAGCCACCGATGCGTACCACGGCGCGCGCGACCGGATCGCGCGCTTTTTCGGCGTCTCCGACCCGGCGACGCTGATCTTCACGAGGGGAACGACCGAAGCGATCAACCTCGTGGCCTCATCGTGGGGCGGCGCCAACGTCGCGGAAGGCGACGAGATCGTCGTCACCGGGATGGAGCACCACGCCAACTTCGTCCCCTGGCAGCAGCTGGCCATCGCCAAGCGTGCCCGACTGCGCATCTGCGAGCTGGAGCCCGATGGAACGGTGAAGGTCGCACGGCTGGCGGAGCTGGTCACCAAGCGCACGAGAATCATCGCGTTCAGCCATGTGTCGAACGCGCTGGGCACGATCAACCCCGTCCGTGAGATCGCGGCTATCGCCCGGGGCGCCGGCGCGATATCCGTTTGCGACGGCGCGCAGAGTGCCCCGCACCTCGCGGTAGACTTTCACGACCTGGGCGTCGATTTCTACGCATTCAGCGGCCACAAGATGCTGGGCCCCATGGGGATCGGCGGATTGATCGGACGGCGCGCGCTGCTCGAAGGCATGCCGCCGTACCAGACCGGCGGCGACATGATCGAGTTCGTGAAAGACGCGGACACCACGTGGAACGTCCTGCCGCACAAGTTCGAGGCGGGTACGCCCAACGCGGCGAATGCAGTGGGGCTGGCCGCCGCCGTTGATTACCTCGCCGCAATCGGGATGGATGAAGTGCGCCGCCACGAGCTCGCGCTGATCGAGAGCGCGATGACCCGACTCTCCGCCATCGACGACCTGCACATATACGGCCCCGGTCCGGCGCAGCGCAGCGGCGTCGTGAGCTTCACGCTCGGCGACGTCCACCCGCACGATCTCGCGACGATTCTCGACGGAGCCGGTGTGTGCATTCGAGCGGGACACCATTGCGCGCAGCCCCTGATGCGCAGGCTGAACGTCCCCGCGACAGCGCGCGCTTCGTTCTACGTCTACAACGACGAATCGGACATCGATGCGCTAGTTGCCGGAATCATGACGGCGAAAGCGCTGTTCGGGCCGGCGCATGTCTGAGAACGCCGCGAACATCCAGGCGATGTACCAGGAGCTCATCCTGGATCACTACCGGCGACCCCGCAACAAGGGCGAGCTCGAGGGGGAGCATACGACGGTCGCGATGAAGAACCCGCTCTGCGGCGATGAAGTGTACCTGCACCTTTCGCTGGAAGGCGACCGCGTGAATGGGATCAGCTTCACCGGCCGGGGATGCTCGATCTCCCAGGCCGCGGCTTCGATGATCACCCAGGCGGTCAAGGGAAAGACCTCGGACGAAGCTGAAGCACTCGGCGCGCGCTACCGTGAGATGATCATGGGCGACAAGGAAGCAGCCACCGACAAATCGCTCGGCCAACTGCGCGCTCTGTCAGGAGTGTCGAAGTTTCCGGCCCGCGTGAAATGCGCGCTGCTCGCGTGGAACGCGCTCGAGGAAGGGCTCAGGTAGCGGGCTCTGATGCGCGAGGAAATACAAAGGGCAGGTTTTCTGAAAGCTACGGCCTTCGGCCTAAGACGCTTCTGAAAACCTGCCCTTCGCATTTCCTCTTTCAGCCAATGGTGCCTTGGCCCTTCCGGAGCGCGTAGTTCGCGATGGTCCCGGACAAAAGGCCAAGGACGTAGCCGTATGGAGCAAGCACGGCGATCGCCGCGACAGCGATCGTGATCGCGAGTTCGCGTGGCATCGGAACGACGTCTCGCGCGAGCCACATCAATGCCCATCCCTCGAAGAGCAGCAGGACACCTAGAACCGGTAGTGGAAAGACCTGCACGACCTGGGCGAATACTCCGGCGAAGAACAGCCCCATGGCTAGAAAGAGAGAGCCGTAGATCAGCAGCGAGCCGCCGGTGCGCGCGCCGAAAGTGTAATGGCCCATGAGGCCCCCGGATCCGTGACAGGTCGGGATGCCGCCGAACCACGGACTCACGAGATTCATCAGCGAGTACGTGTAGCCGAGCTGGCGGATCGTCACTTGCTTCTCGGGAAAAAGATCGTGCGCCGTTTGGCGGGTAGCGAGCAGCGAGTTGCCGAGTGAGAGCGGGATTTGCGGCAGCGCGAGAATCACCAGCCCGGTCCACACGTCGGCGGGGGTCGGCGCTCGCGACAGCGGGAGCGTGAAGGCGAACCCGCCCGCGAGCTCGCGTACGTCGAGATTGAACATAAAGGCGTACACGATGCCCAGTGCGATTATCGGCAGCGCCGGCGGGAAGCGCCTGTTCCCGTATAGCGCGATAGCGATGGCGAAGGCGATCATGGCGATGCCGTATCCGGTGATCCCGTCCGAGCGCACGTAGTCGCCGAGCGCGAGCAGCGAAAGCTGTGCGCCGAGGCCAAGCTGCAGGCCGCGCACCACGCTCTTTGGCACTACGCGCGCAAGCCACACGAGGGCGCCGCTGGCGGTGAGCGCCAGCATCACGATCCCGATCGCGAGCCCGGCCCCGAACAAAACCGGCCCGGCGATCTTCTGTGTAATGACGATCACGGCCATCGCCTTGAGAGGCTGCACTGCCATGGGCATTCCGTAACGCACCGCCGTCGCGTATTGCATCAGCCCGAACATCACGAGCGCGCTCGCGGCATCGAGGCCGGCGGCTACTATCATGCCGACGATCAGCGGCAGGTCTGTACCAATGTCACCGAACGCGCCCGCAAGTTCGTTGCGATCGAAACGGAATCGGGGATTCACTGAAACGGCCGCGGATTGCACTCCTATATTCTACGTGCCTCACCAATGGACAACATGACCGGACCAGCAATCGAAATCCGCAACGTGGTCAAGCGATTCGCCGCGCACACGGCGGTCCGCGACCTTTCGCTCGTCGTGCCGCGGGGGACGGTGTATGGTCTGCTGGGCCCCAACGGTGCCGGCAAGACGACTACCATCCGCATGATCCTGAACGTGATCGCACCGGACTCGGGCACGATCACCATACTGGGCCAGGATTCCACCTCCGACTCCATTCTGGACCACGTGGGTTACCTCCCCGAAGAGCGCGGCCTCTACCGCAAAATGAAAGTGCGGTCCATCCTCCGCTTCCTCGCGGAGCTAAAAGGGATGTCCCGCAAAAAGGCTGATCCGCTCATCGACGAGTGGCTGGAGCGACTGTCGCTCAAAACAGCCGACAAAGACTGGGGCACGGCGAAGGTCGACGAGCTCTCCCGCGGCATGCAGCAGAAAGTCCAGTTCATCGCGGCGCTGCTGCACGACCCGGAGCTGGTGATTCTGGACGAGCCGTTCAGCGGTCTCGACCCCGTGAACTCGCAGGCTCTGAAGGATACGATCGTGGAGCTGAGGCGTCGCGGGAAGACGGTGATCTTCAGCACGCATCTGATGGACAACGCCGAGCGCATGTGCGACGCGGTGTGCATCATCGCGAACGGAGACAAAGTGCTCGACGGAACCCTCACCGACGTCAAGGCCGAGAACGCCGGCCGTACCGTGGCGGTCGCGCTGGACGGCGCGCCGAACACGGAGATCGACAGGATTTTCGCCGACAGGTCACTGGTGGAGCGCGTCGACGACTCGAATCGTTTTTTCGAGGTCGAGCTGCAGCCGGGCGCCGATTCGCAGGACCTGCTGCGGGCGATCGTCGGAAGCGGCGCCCGCGTGAAGCGGTTCGAGCTGGTTCAACCGTCGCTCCACCAGATCTTCCTCGAGAAAGTGGGAGCCAAAGGCGTAGAGCCGGGGATGTCAGGCCATGGGTAAGCTCTGGGCGGTCATCAAGCGCGAGTACATCGAGCGCGTTCGCACCAAGTGGTTCATCATCGCCACGGTCTTCGGCCCGCTCATGTTCGCGGCCCTCATGATCGTGCCGGCTTGGCTGACGCTCAAGACAAAGAGCGCCGCCGATATCAGCTCTACCGTCATCATCGACGCGACGAGCACGGGTATCGGCGCCCGGGTCTCCGAGGCGATGCGCGGGTTTGGCGGCGGGCCGGAGCGCGCGCCCGAAGTACGCGTCGTGCCGCCGTCCGAGCTGACCGCGGCGGAGAGTCTTGCGACCGCGGAAGTGATGCGCGAAGCCAAGTCGGGCTATCTGGTGCTCGACCAGCAGACAACTGCGGGAGAGAGCGCGCGATACGCGGGCCGGCACGCCAGCTCGCTGACGGCGATGGAGACCGTGCGCGAAGCAGTGCGAAGCACGGTTCTGGGCTACCGGTTGGAGGCCGAAGGAGTCTCTGCCGACAGGTCGCGCGAGCTTACCACCGGACGCCTCGCGTTTCGAACGGAGCGCATCACCGACGACGGCCGCGGCGGATCCGGTGCGGTCAGCGCGTTCTTCGGGCTGGGAATCGCCTTCCTGCTGTACATGTCGATCATTCTGTACGGGCAGAACATTCTACGCGGCGTGATCGAAGAGAAGACTACGCGCGTCGCCGAGGTCGTGGTGTCGAGCGTGCGCCCGGAGACGCTGCTCGCGGGCAAAGTGCTGGGCGTGGGCGCCGTCGGCCTGACGCAGCAGCTCGTCTGGGTGGCCACGGTAGTGACCTTTCTCACCTACAGAGTGCCCATCTTCAAGCTGTTCGGCATTCCGGCCCCCCCGTTCCAAATCCCCGGCGTATCTCCAGTCGACGGGCTCCTTCTGTTGCTGTTCTTCGTGCTCGGCTTCGTGTTTTACGCGGCCCTGTTCGCGGCTGTGGGAGCCATGGTGAACAGCGACCAGGAAGCGCAGCAGGCCGCGCAGCCGGTGATGCTGATGCTCGTGGCCGCCGCGATCTTTATTCAACCGGTCACGTTCAATCCGACGGGCGGACTCGCGACTGCGATGTCGTGGCTCCCCTTCTCGTCGCCGATCATCATGCCGCTACGGCTCAGTATCATCAACGTGCCGACCACCGAGCTTGTCGGTTCGCTGGTCGTTCTTCTGTTATCGACGCTGCTCGTCGTATGGCTCGCGGCGCGGATTTACCGGGTGGGGCTGCTCATGTACGGCAAGCGCCCGACTCTGAAAGAGCTAGGGCACTGGATCCGGTACTCGTAGACAGGCACGAACCGGCGGAGTCGTGGCGTCCTTGTATTACCATTGCATGACATGAAATCCTCCGCTGTAACGATCCGCTTGGACCCCGATCTCGAACGCGAGCTGGAACGCGTGGCCGCGAGTACCGGCCGGAGCCGTAGCGATGTCGTGCGCGATGCTCTCCGGAGGCAATTGGCCCTCCTCCAGTTCGAGCAAATTCGCCGGCGCGTCGTGCCATTCGCCGAGCCCGTGGTTACCTGACTCATAAGGATGTGTTCCGCGACGTGTCGTGAAGGTATTCCTCGACACGAACGCCCTCGTGGCGAGGTGGGCGAGGTGGGCGAGGTGGGCGAGGTGGGCGAGACGGGGGGCTCTGCGCTGAAGTCCTTCACTCTGTCCTCGCCGAACACTAGTTGGTAACCAGCGTGCGCGTCCTAGCTGAGCCTCGGAGAGTGCTTGCATCGCCTTTGCAGCGCTGGCAGCTACGATTCCTCGTTGGGCTCAGAGTACAGTCTACTTGATTGTGGACACAAGCTCTTTGAGAGCCGACGTTTTCCACACGATTCCCAAGTCGGATTGCTCGTTGATTCGGCCGCTGTATATCCCCAGCAGTCGAATGACTTCGCCCGCCATGATGGCCGTGCTTCCATCCTCCATCGCAAAAGTGCCGCCATTCCCGTAAGCGATTACGGCAGACCCGGACTGCCCCTGTCGACTGCGACAGTCTATCAGAAAGACTGGCAGGTTCTGGAAATCGATATCTGGTTCCGACGCTACAAAGCCTGTCGCCCATACTGCGAGCGAACCACCAGCCTGGATGCCGAACGGAAACCCGACCACGCTTATGGTTTGTGCGGGCCCACATCGTATTGACGGGCCTGGGTTATTCACATCGTACGGATACAGCTCAACATCGCTGAGCGCGGTCAACGGTATCGAGACGAAGTCCGCGTTCGCCCCCAGCTCGGGATGCTCGCGCCACGTTGGACTTTCGCCGACATACAGAGGCTCATCCCTGAGAACCCATACACCAAGTTTGCCTGCGGCATTGTGAACGATGCGGATCACATCGGGAACCGCTCCTGTTGGGGAGAGGGGATGTCCGTTGTCCTGGCGTCGGCCGGTAACGTTATGACGGTTTGTCAGGAGTACAGGCCCGGCCGGAGCGTGCACCACGAAACCCGTCCCAGTCCCGAGGATCTGCGAAGCCGTTCGCATCTCGATCAACAGCGACCGAACGGATGGGATAGCAATGGTAATGGAATCAGGCACCGATACAGCCCGATCAGCCTAACGTTTCGCTTGCGTTGCGGCAGGCTCGCTCTGCAGGCGCCATATGATCGGTAACCTCCGTAAATGGATTCCGATGTGGCGGGAAAGCTTGACTCGCAAGAACAACTCCCGCGAGTACCTCGAGCTGTTCTGCAACAGATCGCGTCACTAGGATGAACTCGTCACCCAAGCGCGCCGAGCCGTAGAAAGTCCGCGTTAGCCGCGCCGCCATGTCATGCAGCATGTACCCGGGGCCATCATCAACACCTAACGCGACGTCTTTTGTGCTAAAAACTCGTACCCAAGCGAATAGCCGCTGCGTAAACCAGCGGCTCCCATCGCCATCGACATAGACATAGGCACCCTGCGATATCGATGGACCACGGCCCCAGTCACAAGCCAGGCGCAGTACCACGTCAACAATTGCTTGCCCCCGGAGCTTTCCCCACGTGCCAACGTATACTAGGACGAATACAGCTATACGTAGGTCCGCCGCTAATAGCCAGTCGAGGTCGTCCCTGTACCGTGGTCGCCAACACCGCACGATGTGCCGTTTACCGACTTGCGCAGTCGCACCAATGGCTCGAGCGATTGCAACCGGGTCAACGCCACCTCCCTCGATAGAGGGGCGTATTTTTCGCCCACTGCCAGTTCCGCTCCTCGTCCGAGGCATTCTTTCAATCGTCGTTGATGATTGGGCGCTGCGAAGGGATTCGGCGTTCGGCGGCCTCGTAGCCTCCTAGGTCGTTCGCTACGAGCCGCACATCAACCACGCCTTTGTTAATCCTAATTTCCGTCCACCTGCCCCGCGCGAAATGAGGTAGCGTACCAGCTTACTCTCGCGACGGCGCGGCCGCGTTACGCGCTCCTTGCACGAATTGGTTTAGTTGAGCGCGGTCGGTAATTGGCCGCAAATCTCGCGTTTCCTCGACCTCCACCATCAAAGCGCTAAACACGGAAGGATCGGGCAAAGATCCGAGGAGATGGGCGGCGTAGGAGAGATCATCATCGGATAGGGCAGACCAGGGCGCGCGGTAGCGCAAGATGCGTAGAGAATCAGCAATGGCTTCCTCCGCGGTCGCTCCCTTCTCTCGCGCGCGCAAGTAATTCCCCATGGGGGCAGCGAGCAAGGTTGCCCGCCGTAAGCGAGGGATTGAAAGGAAAACCCAAATGGCGGTCACGACTGCGACAGATACGAGAAATATGCGCATGAGGCTTTTTCCTGAAGGATTGAGTAAACAGATCCCCCGTTGCTGCCTTACCCGCGGGCGTCCGTTTCCGGACGAATACAAGTAGCCAACTTTACCTCGCCGATCCGCGTCAAGCAACATAGGCCATCTCCGCGATGCGCCAACGCTCGGGGTCTCAGTCCGCTACATACTGGCTGCCGGTCCCGGGGTCTCCAGGGAGCGGCTTGCAGGTAGAATCCGGTGATCCGCCGCGGCGTACCGCATACTCGTTCCGAAGAGATTGTCCTGGGTCGCTGTCAGTCCGGTACGTCTATCCAGCGTTTAGTAAAGCGTGTCTCTCTGCGAGCGCGTTGCGTGGCTCGGCTAAGCCGTCATTCGGCTCAGAAATAACGCGCCTTGGGTCCTGCGCCCTCGTACCGACTTCGCGCAGCAGGCCATCGCCCGTTGTTCGGTGAGACCAAGTGCGTGGAGCTCCCGCCCAATGACATGTGTTCGGGGAGAGTGGTGGTCGTGACTGCGCAGCTTCCGACCGGTGCGAACGACTCGGAATTCGCTCGGAAGTCCGCGGCTTCGGAGTCGAGATCAGGTGTCCGAGCTTCCGCATGCCGACTCCGTAGGTGCGGTCCCGCGCGCATAACGTTGGGCGGCGCGGGACGCCGGGTCATCGCAGGCCGCGTCTTAGCGAGCCGAAGGCGAAGCGTAGCGGCCGAAGATGACCTGGCGCCCCGCGCGCCGCAGGCGACGACACAGCGACCTACGCCGCCTGTGCCGTTCCGCAGTAACGGTCGAACGCGCCCGTGAGATCCTGAGCGATCTCTTCGGCCGTGCGTCCTTCGATCTGATGGCGCTCGAGTATAAACACGAGCTTGCCGTCCTTGAGGAGCGCAATCTGCGGCGATGAAGGCGGATAGCCGGTGAAGTAACTCCGCGCCTGCTTCACCGCCGCGAGGTCCTGGCCGGCGAAGACGGTGGTGGCGGAGTCCGGCTTGACGTCGTGCTTCAGCGCCTGCGCTACGGCCGGCCTGGCGTTGCGAGCCGCGCAGCCGCAAACCGAGTTCACGACAACCAGCGTCGTGCCCGCCGAATCTCGCAGCTTTGCGTCCACTGCCTCCGCCGTTCTCATCTCCTCGACGCCTAGCCGCGTGAGGTCTTCGCGCATCGGCGCGACCAGTCTTTCATCGTACATCGTCTAATCCTCCACGTGCGGATCACGCACGAGTGCAAGAATGGCAGTCTGCGGCACGACGAGATACCGCTCGCCGTCGAACGTGATCTCCACTGCCGCTTTCCTGAAGAACAGCGCGTAGTCGCCGGTCCGGGCCTGCATGGGAACGAACCGGGTCTCGCGCATGGCTACGCGCCACGGCTCCTCGTTATTGTCGGCGAGATCGGGCATGGGGAGCCCCGGCCCTGTGGCGATGATGGTCCCGCCCTGAACCGCCTGGCTGTCGATCGCCGTCGGCGGAAGATAGAGACCGACCTTGGTGCGATCCTCGCCCTCCTCGATCTTCACCAGCACGCGGTCGCCCACGACGATGAGGCGTTTACCCTTGTCGCTCATGTCGAATTATAAGCGCTGCGCCCGCCTCAGCGAATGAGTCCGCGTCCACTGCACTATGACGGCGAGCGCCAGCGCGTAAGCCGACGTCGCAGCGAGGCGCAGCATGACGACGTCCGCGGCCATCCCGGGCCAGTCCGCGAAAGCCGCACGCCCTGTGCCGAGTGGCTCGCGTCCAAGCGCAATCAGGCCGGCGCTGACAGCGAGCTCCGTGGCGGCAACGAGGAATGCGAACAGCGGGGCGCGCCAGACCCAGTGTCGCAACGGAAAGTTCCCTAGATGGAGGGTGACCATCACGAATAGAAACACGGCGCCGAACAGGAAACCCGCTGCGAGAAGCGCGGGCCTGTCGTTGCCCGCATTGGTCAGGAGAAAAGCACGAAACACCCGGATGAGCAGTCCGGTGATGATCGCCATCTCCAGCGTCGAGAAGGCAAGCTTCCGGAAAGCGCTCGGTCCGTGGCTATCCCACTCCTCGTCCGAGATGCGCCGCTGATACGGCTCTGTAAGCTTCGGAAAGTAGACCATGATCCTAAGACGACGGGGTCGTCGTGCCCGGCACAGGCGGAGACGCTTCGAGGAGAAGCGGCGACTCTTCGCCTCCCGCACTCTCCGGCTGCCAGCGCGCCGCGGGAAGCTCGACGACGAACTTCGTCTTCCCTTCGGAACCGTCGGCCAGCCTCAGCGACCCGCCGTGAGCGGCGACAATCCCGTAGCTCACGCTGAGTCCCATGCCCACGCCCTCGCCGAACCCGGGCGCGGCGAGAAAAGGATCGAAGATCTTTTCACGAAGCCCCACGGGAATTCCCGGCCCGCTATCGATGAACTCCACGATCACGCGTCCTTCCTCCGCACAACTCGCGATGATCAGCTCACCCCCTTCCTGCATCGAGCTGATCCCGTTCGACATGAGATTCACCACCACCTGCTGCAGCTGCTGCGGATCGCCCGTAACCATGGGCAGATTCATGTCCAGCTTGGTCTGCACTCTGACGTTACCGCTGTCCATCTGATAGCTGCGGAGCCGCACAGTCCGGCAGATGATCTCGTTGAGGTCGACGGCGCGGCTCTCGGAGGCGCTGCGGCGTGCGAATGCGCGCAGATCTCTTATCACGTTCGCTGCCCGCATCGCCTCGGAATAAATGGCTTCCAGGGATTCCCGCTGGGAATCGCTCAGATCGTCGTCGTCCAGGACGAGCTGGGCGAACGCACTGATGCTGCTCAGCGGATTGTTGATCTCGTGCGCCACGCCGCCGACGATGGATCCGATGGACGCCAGTCGCTCGCGCTCGATTATTTGGGCGCGCATGGCGCGCTCCTCCGTGATCACGCCCTTCAGCTCTTCCACCGTCCCGCTCAGCGCCGCGGTCCGCTCTGCGATCTTGAGCTCGAGCGTGGGAAGCGATCGCCTGATGTCGAGCGCGGACACAAAGCCGAGAATCGCCGCGCCCGCGAGCACGTCCATCGGGACCTGCATCGGAGGCGCGCCGCTGAGCGCGAGCTGCGCCGCCCACGCGGTGAACACTGCAGTTGCTACGGTCCCGACGACGAGTCCCAGCATCGCCCGCCGCGAGAGGTCCTCTCCCCGCCAGGTGATCAGGAGCGCCAGCAGCACGAGGCTCGCCGCAGCGGCGAGTATCGCCAGGATTCCGACAACCCTTCCCTCAGTGGCCAGACTGCCGAGCGTGCCACCGATGGGTGCCGTGACCAGGGGCAGCAATATCACTCCCGCGGCGACGGTGACCAGAATGAGATCGGCGAATGCCTCGATCCTCATCTCCGCGCGGCGCACGTACAGCATGCGGACGAATCCAACCACCAGGGCGATTTCGGCGCCGAGCAGCAGGTAGTCCGCGAGCGCAGGGAACGGTGGGCGCTCGCCGTTCGAGACGAAATGCAGCATCCAGGAGATTTTCGCGACCGCTCCGAACGCGGCGCCCAAAGCGATCCATTTGAACAGAGCCCGCTGCTGCTTCGAGAGCTTGTTGATCAGGCTGAGATACGCCGCGATTCCGGTTGCGAGGCAGA
Organism: Gemmatimonadaceae bacterium; assembly: GCA_013817305.1. Classification (GTDB taxonomy): domain Bacteria; phylum Gemmatimonadota; class Gemmatimonadetes; order Gemmatimonadales; family Gemmatimonadaceae; genus JACDCY01. Next base: position 22,887 of record JACDCY010000015.1, read on the forward strand.
GGAACAGGAGCACGCCGCCGAGTACGACTCCTTCGTACCCACTCGCGCCAGCAATGAAGAGAATCGCGATTGCGGAGACGCAGACGGCCTGCGCGACACGTAGCGCGCGATCTTTTCCGCGAAAGCTGTTTGTCGTCATCGGTGCGTCAGCCATGCTGCGCTCCCGCGGTTTCTAACGAATCACGTGGCCCAATCTGCCCCACCGGATGTCGGTGATGAAGGGCAGAGGACGATCACTGTCGTCCGCATTATACGAGTAGTACACGAACATCGGCCTGCCGCGCAGGTTGTCTCGCGGGACGAATCCCCAGTAGCGGCTGTCCTTCGAGTTGTAGCGGTTGTCGCCCATCATGAAGAGGTGATTCGGCGGAACCACGATCGGCCCCCACTCGTCGTGCGACGGCTGCGCGGGCGCCTCCCCGAATCGCGAGCCCTTCAGTGCAAGAGGCTTCTGCCAGTCGAACAGCTCGCTCACCGAATCGTACGCATCACCCGAGACGACGCCGTAACCCTGCCTCTGCACAACGCCGTTGACGTACAGCACGGCCGCCCGCATGTGGATCGTATCGCCCCCGATCGCGACCGTTCTCTTGACCAGCGTCGGGGTGAGATCATGCGGCTGATCCCGTTGAGGCGGCGACTTGAACACCACGATGTCGCCGCGCTTCGGATCAGCGTACCCGGGGATGCGCCTGTCCGTGAAGGGCACGTGCGGACCGAACACCGCCTTGTTTACGAATAGCCAATCGCCGATGAGCATCGCCGGGATCATGCTGCCCGACGGAATTCGATACGCCTCGAGAAGAAACGTCCGGATGAGCAGGAAAAGGGCGAGAGGCAATGCGATCGAGCGCACGTTGCGCCACAGTGCCCCGCCCTTGCCTGCGGGCTTCACCGGGCCCGACTGTGCGAAGGGGCGCGCCTTGGCGGCGCGCCCCTTCTTGGGTGCAGCTGGCACTGCTCAGCTAGTTCAGCTGAGGTGCTTGTTGACGAGCTTCGTCATCTCGAACATCGAGACCTGACGCTTCCCGCCGAACACCGGCCGCAGCGCATCGTCTGCGTTGATCATGCGGCGATTTTTGCTGTCCTGCAGGCCTTTGCGCTTGATGTAGGCCCAAAGCTTCTTGGTGACTTCGGTGCGCGGAAGCGGGTTGCTTCCGACGACCGCGCTGAGCGAGCCACTCGGCTGCATCGGCTTCATGAACGCGGCGTTCGCGCGTCCACCGCCCTTGCGCTTCGCCGGCTTCGCCTTGGCACGAGACTTCGTGGCCGACTTCTTCTTGGCCGTGCCTCGCTTGGCGGTCTTTCCCTTCGACGAGGACGACTTTTTCTTAGCCGAGCTCTTCTTCTTTGTTGCCATCGCTTCTCCTGAGTGGGATGACAGTGCGGACCTGCAACTCAACCAACAATGCTGCCGCGCAGCAAACTAAATCGCAGGACCGTGGGCGCAATAGGGAAACGCTATAGGGAGGAAAGCAGTTTCATCATTCTCAAGTCGTAGGGATCGGGCGAATCGTCGTCGTCGGCCACCTCGTAATTCTGCTGCGGCGTCTCCAACACCAGGGGAATCCCCTCCGAGCGCGCGTCGGTCAGCAGCCACTTGAACGGGTCTGTGCCGAGGGCGCCTTCCCCTATGAGAACGTGTCTGTCTCGGTTGGATCCCAGCTCTCCCGCGCTGTCGTTCAGGTGGAAGAACGATGGAGCCTCCCCCGCAGCTTCCTCGAATTCGTCGAGGATGCCCGTGAACGCCGCGCGCGACTCGCGGATGTCGTATCCGGAGGAGAACAAATGACACGTATCCAGGCCATATCCGGTGCGCGCGCGCAGCATTTTCGGAACGTGCGACAGTATTTCCCCGACCTCCGCGGCAGTCCTTCCCATGGTCCGCCCGGCCCCGGCGGTGTTCTCCACCAGCAGGCGCGTGTCGGATTTCACCGCGCGCAAAGCGGCCGTTATCGCCCTGGCGATGCGCTTGGCCGCGTTCGCGGGTGTGTCATCACCCGCGGAGCCGGGATGGAAGCAGACGGAGCCGCAGCCCAGATCGCTCGATCGCTCCAGCTCCTTCGTGAGGCCCCCACTCGCGCGCGCCCATTTTTCATCGTCCGGAGTCGCAACGCTCAACACGTAGGGCGCGTGCACCAGGATCATTTTTGGATCGATTCCCGAGGCCGCTACTTCCTTGCGGAATCGCTCCGCACGCTCCGGCCGGACGGACATCTTGTCGTTGTAGTATTTGGGAACCGCGGTGAACACCTGAACTGCGGTCATCCCTCCGCGACCCGCGCGGCGTACAGCCATGTGAACGCCGCCATTGTTGATCGTGTGCGCTCCAATGAACCGCCTGTTGCGCGCGGCCGTGCTCACCGCAGCCGTCCCGAGCGGGAAGCGGCGCGATACGAGCCCGCGGTGATCTCTTCCTGCCAGCGGACGATTACCGACCTCCCGTCAAGCGAGACGCGTGGCGAGCTCGCGGCGGCGCCAGTTGGAGACACGGCGTCGTAAGTCGTGAACGCGTGCCCGGCGCCGGTGGACAGGGCGAGAAGTACTCGAGGCTTCCGGCTGTTGGGATCCTCGAACGCGACCACTACGGTGTCCCCGCGACCGGCGACGCTGCTCCGGACCGGACGCTCGCCGTGTATCACGGCAACCGGCATGTGCAGCACCCCCTCCCCCGAAGTCCCCAGCGCCGACGCCTTCATCGAATGCGTGAAGTACACGCCCGGACTCCCCTGAGGCGAGAGGTGATACGTGAGGTGCAGGTACTCCGAGGCAGAATCTGCAAAGAGTGAGGGCAGCGGACGCGCGCACCGCAGCCCGCCCGCATCACGCTGGTCCGCGACGATCGGCGTGTCCCAGTGCGTCCCCCCGTCAGAGGAGCCCGCCAGCATCAGCACCGAGCTCCCACCCTCCCCGACTTCCCACCACGCCGCATACCTGGCCTCGCCCTGCGCGACGACGACCACCTCCGCACATCCTGCGCCTCCCCGGGGAGGAAGCATCGCGGACCCAGCGCGAGCCTCCGGAGACTCCTCGAAGTATGTGACCGGTCCCCACGAGATCTCCTCGCGCGCGCAACTGACCACAATAAAAAACACCAGCGCAATTCTCATCGGCGCACGCGGGAATTAACTTGCGATTCATGTCAGCGATTGGGGCGCCCAAGGGCACACGCAAATCCGACGCGGACTCACAAGTTCGCCCACAAGCGTCCCCCGGAGAAGCCATGGCAGACGAGAAGCCGCCGTTCTCTCCGACGTTCGCCGGCAGCTGGCGAGTACCTGCCCAGCACAACGAGGAAGTGCGCTCGTATGCGCCGGGATCCGCAGAACGGGCTGAGCTGAAAGACCGGCTCGGGACGATGTCCGGTGAGCGCATCGAGATACCGCTGGTCATCGGCGGCCAGCGCGTGCTCTCCGGCAACGTCGGTCACTCGGTCATGCCGCACGCTCACAAGCACGTGTTGGCGGACTTTCACAAGGCCGGGCCGGAGCACGTCGCGCAGGCCGTGCGTGCGGCACGTGACGCGCAGTACGATTGGGCGAACCGCCCGTGGGAGGAACGGGCGGCGGTGTTCCTTCAGGCAGCGGATTTGCTCTCGACCACGTGGCGCCCGACGTTGAATGCGGCCACAATGCTGGGGCAATCAAAGACTGCGTACCAGGCCGAAATCGACTCTGCCTGCGAGCTTATCGATTTCTGGCGCCTCAACGCCGCCTTCGCACAGGGCATCTACGATACCCAGCCGACGAGCACGGACGAGGCGTGGAACCAACTCGACTTTCGTCCGCTCGAGGGATTCGTCTACGCGATCACGCCGTTCAACTTCACGGCGATCGCTGGAAATCTTCCCACGGCGCCGGCGATGATGGGCAATGCCGTCGTGTGGAAGCCTGCTTCCAGCGCGATGCTCAGCGCGCATTACATCATGGCGCTGCTCGAGGAGGCCGGGCTCCCGCCCGGCGTGATAAACCTCGTCGCCGGCGACGCGCGAATGATCTCCGAGACGCTGCTCGCGGATCGCGATCTCGCAGGCGTGCACTTTACCGGCAGCACCGACGTCTTCAACGGAATGTGGAAGACCATCGGCGCGAACATGGGAGGGTACAGGTCCTATCCGCGCATCGTGGGTGAGACCGGCGGAAAGGATTTCATCCTGGCTCATCCTTCGGCGGACCCGATTGCGCTCGCGGTCGCGATCGTGCGCGGCGGCTTCGAGTACCAGGGCCAGAAATGCTCGGCCGCAAGTCGAGTGTACGTCCCGCAGTCGCTCTGGAAGGAAGTACGCGATCGCGCGGTGGGAATGATCGAAGAGATCAGGATGGGCGACGTTTCGGATTTCAGGAATTTCATGGGCGCAGTGATCGACCAGCGTGCGTTCGACAAGATCAGCACGTATCTGGAGCGGACGCCCGATCATGACGTGCTCGCGGGGGGAAACGCGCGCGGGGAGGAGGGTTACTTCATCGAGCCCACTCTGATACAGGCGCGAAAGCCCGACAGCCGGCTGCTGTGCGAGGAGATCTTCGGACCCGTCGTCACCGCGTACGTGTATCCGGATTCGCAATGGTCCGAAACCCTCGACCTGGTGGACAGTACGTCGCCGTACGCGCTGACGGGTGCGGTGTTCGCGCGTGATCGCGCGGCCGTGGCAGAAGCAAGCGTTCGGCTGCGCAACGCTGCGGGAAACTTTTACATAAATGACAAGCCCACGGGCGCGGTCGTCGGGCAGCAGCCTTTTGGCGGAGGCCGCGCGTCGGGCACCAACGACAAGGCGGGCTCCATGCTCAACCTCGTCCGCTGGGTTAGCGCGCGCTCGGTGAAGGAGACCCTCTCACCGCCGCACGACTACACCTATCCGTTCATGGAGCAGGAGTGACCTGCTGACCGACCGGGGACTCCTCCCTAGAACCGTGCTTCCAGGTACATGTAGCCCCGGAGTCCGCGCGAAGGTCTGATCCCCTTCGCGATGTCGAAGCGGACGAGACCGTCCAGAAACGAAGCGCCAACTCCCACACCGCTGATTGGCGTTCCCGGCGAGCTGAAATCCGCGCGATCTCCGGCCCACCCGAAATCGGCGAACACGACGGGCCGAGCCAGCACGAACGAAGATCCGATCTCGCCGCGCGCAAGCCAGTAGGTATCCCCTGCCCGCGTCGCGGTCGACTGGCCGCGGACCGTGTGGGCCCCGCCCAGGAACCACCAGCGCTGCACCGGAAGCGTACCGCCCGAAGCACCGCCACCGAGCGTCAAAGCGGCGGCCGCTCTGGACCCGAGTCCGCGGGAAACCGTAATGTCAGCCGCCGCTCGCGAATAGTCGAACGATCCCGCTGCCGCCTCGACGCGCACGTCCGACAGCAACCGCCACCCATGAGGATCGAGACCGCGCGAGCCCACCCGCCGCAGCGATATGCCGCCGATCGTCCCGTTCTCGGCGTCGATATTGTCACCGAACCTTCGGCCGTTGAGCGCGCGAGCCAGCGAGAACGACACATCCGTGGCAGCATCCGAATGGTGCTCCACGAAGAGACGCGAAATGATGCCGCCGGCAGCGTCGGCCGGAGCCCGCGTCAGCTCGGCACCCCAGCTGCGGTAGTAGACACCCTCGTCACGTCCGAGCAGGAGTGCCGATACCGAATTGCCGAATCCGAGTGGGTCGCCCCAGTCGTTCGACACCGTGAGTCGTCTGTAAACGCCGACGCCGATATCCGTCCTGCCGTTGCTTCGCGCCAGCGCCAGCTCTGCATTGGGCTGCAGGTCCGCCAGTCCCAGTCGCACGGCGGCATGCGCCGTATATCCGCTTCCCAGCGATTGCCTCGCGGCGATCCCGGTCGAGAGACCCTCGACCCTGTTGTATCTCGTCATGGGGAGGCCATACGTCAGGACCACCGGAGCGCGAATGAATCCAGCCTGTGCCGCGAGCCCCAGCGCGCGCTCCTTCAACTCATCGAGCTCCGACGACGAGAATATTTCTTCTTCCGGATCGTAAGGCGATTCAGGGAGCTCGCTCGATCGGGAAAGGGCGAGCGAATCGCACGGAATCCGCACCGATACCGCGAGTGTATTCTCGAACCGCGACACGACCCGCTCCCGGCTGCCGCCGGCCTCACAGGGGGCGGTCCTGGCAGCCCGTCGCGCGCTCATTGCCGCCGTGTCGGATGTCGAAGTGTCCGAAACCGCGATCACGACAGGCGCAAAATCGTTGCTGCCGTTCACCTGATCGTACGTGAAGCTCTGCTCGAGCTTGAAGGGCACCCGCATTATCCCGACGCGCGCGGCGCCATCGAGGGTCTGCAATCGCGGAAGCCAGAACCTGCCCTCGTGCAGGCCGTACTCGATGGCGACTACGGATACCGTCGCGGTCATCGGATTCATGGCCGCGCAGATCACCCGGGGCGCGTCGCACCCTTCACCGCCGTCTTCCCCCTCGATCTTCCAGATGTCCATCGGCTCGGCCATGCGATACACCGCGCGCACCAGCCGGCCGGTGGCGTCGTCGAACCAGAGCGACCCGACGCTGACGCGCCAATCAGGCTTTCGCGGACGGACTCGCAGCTCGCGCACGCTGATGAGCGTCTCGCCGCCGATGCGGAAGGACAGAGAATCGCCGCTCTCGTACGTGTAGTACGCCTCGGACCCGCGAGCGAGCGGATTCACGACGTCGCTGTCGATGATGTCCATTCTCGCCATCGCGCTGCCCCATAGCGGCTCCCGTCCGGGGAAATACGGAATAGACGGGACGCTCCCGAGCTCGAGGTCGATTCCTCCTCCGCCAAACATCGGTGCGGTCGTTCGCTCGCCCAGCACTTCGACTCTCGCTCCCCGGTCGCGTCGCCATTGAACGCGCACGACGCGCTCGTATCGCGCCAGGAGCCGCTCCCGACCGAGGCGGGTCACCGACATCCCTACGCTTGCCCGCTCCCTCGCTTTCGCATCGTACCCCATGAGCGCTGAGTCGTCGGCGACTCGCGCGGCTCGCGCTCTCAGCAGCGTCGCCTGCGCGCGGGGATCGGTGAACGCCGTTCGCATGTGCTCCGCGGTGGCCGGAATCACTCGCGCGCGACGCCGAGCGGCGCGCACCGAATCCCGCCCCGCGCGGCCGGCTTCGCGCACTCTCGCGACGCTGTCCGCTTTCTGCCGCGCGCGTGCCGCCGCGGCCGAATCAGGTTTGGAAGTGCGCCCGATCTGTACGGTCACGCCCTGGCTCATCGCCAACACGGCCGCGACTACGACGGCTGAAACGATCATCTGCGTCTCGAGGGAATGCCAACGGATACGCCGAGCTGCCATATCACGAAGTCAGTCTTCGTTCGCGCGGGAGACAACGTCACGGAGCCATCGGGATTGTCCACGATTCCACCTTCGGGCAGATATGTCGCCTCTCCGCCGTAGTAGTACTTGCCGCCGAGCGTCAGCATCGCCGCGGAAGCACGCCCGCCGAGGGGAACGTAAACGCCGCCGCCGAAGACAAACGCCGAGGAGAAGTCGCTGGCATTCTCCGTTACGGCGAACTGCTCCGACGTCTCGCGATCTTCCAGCGCGGAGGTCGTGCGGAAGTTCGTGAGCGCGACCGCTGCGTTGGCGTACGGCCGAACCGGGCCGGCAGGAAACGTGAACTGCGGGCCGATGCCAACCCACCCGATCGTGTTGGACGTGACCACCTCAGCCGTCACTCTGCCGGTGAACGGGCTGAACGCGACGCCCATCCGCTCACGCCCGTATTGCAGACCGCCGATCTCCGCGCGCAGGCCGAGCATCCCCGCCGGGTCGATCCGCACCATCGCGCCTGCGTTGAATCCGAAGCCCTGACCTACGTAATCGGCGAACTCGCCCTTGGGCTTGGAGACGATCGCGTCGCCGAACACGACGAAGCGGGGGGCGGCTTCGCTCCGAATGGAACCCGGGCTCTGCGCGAGCGCCGAAGTCGCGCCAAACGCAAGCAGGACAAGCGTTGCAAACGAAGAATGGGATTTCATAGTCTCTCCATACGTGCGTGAGCCATCCAGGATTCAACGCCGACCCGCAGGGGGACGCCGTCGACTGGGAGCCAGGCACGGCCGATGCCGTGGCTGTCGTCCGGCGTATCGCCTTTGGCACCAGCAGGATGAGTCCGTCGTGCGGCGCGAGCGCGAGCGGCGGGTGACACCCCGTAGCTACAATTACCGTCCTCCATGGGCTACAGGAACGGATGAGCGGCGCATCGCCGCGGTTCAAGCTGTTCACGGCGTTCGGGGCCGTGTATCTGATCTGGGGTTCGAGCTACCTCGCCATTCTGTGGGGCCTCGAAACAGTGCCGCCATTCGTGCTCGGTGCAGCGCGGTTTCTCAGCGCGGGCGCGATTCTGTACGCGATTGCGGCCGCCCGGGGCGGAGCGTCGTTCACGAGGCGACAGCTCATGAACGCTTCGGTTGTAGGCGCACTCCTGCCCTTCGCCGGAAACGGGGCGCTCATTTGGGCACAGCAGCGGATTCCGTCGGGAATCGCGGCGCTCATCGTAGCTACTGTGCCGCTTTGGATGGTTGTCATTCAGACGCTCGTCGAGCATGTCCGTCCCCGCCCTCAGATCTGGGTCGGGGTCGGACTAGGGACTCTCGGTCTAGCGATCCTGATCACCGCGCGCGGCGGGATCGCAGGAGCAGTGCACCTCCCCTCGGCGCTCCTGCTGTGCGCGGGATCGGTGGCGTGGGCGGCGGGCTCCATCTATTCCCGGCAGGCTGACCTCCCGGCCTCGGGACTCACTTCGGCAGCCCTGACGATGCTCGCCGCCGCAGTGTTTTACCTCGTAGTCGTGCTGGTAAACGGGGACGCCCGCGCGTTCGACCCCGGCGCCGTCTCGGTGAAGTCGGGCATGGGATTCCTGTACCTGTCGATATTCGGGTCCGTCATCGCTTACAGCGCCTACATCTACATGCTCAAGGAGAGCACGCCGGCACGGGTCGCGACATACGCCTACGTAAACCCGGTCATAGCCGTAATTCTGGGCTGGATGTTCGCGAACGAGCCCATCTCCGTCCGTACGTCGATTGCGGCAGGGGTGATCCTGGCGGCCGTCGTTCTGATCACTATGGCGCCACAGCCCGCCAAGAAACGTAACGGCCCCTGAAACAGGCGAAACGGGTTCAAACCTTCCCAGTCAAGTGCCCGTCAAAACCTTATCAGCTACCATGCCGTAGGTGAGGCGTACCGAACATTTCCGGAGAAACCCATGCACGCGAGCATCCTGACGGTCGCCCTCCTCCTCGGCACTGCAGCGCCGCTTCTGTCGCAGACTTTCGACCAGTGCCGGCACGAGGCGCAGCGGACGGCCAATGTCGATGCCGCAGGGGCGCGCCAGCTCATGGTGAAAGCGGGTGCCGGCTCGCTCAAGATCGAAGGCAAGGCGGGACTCGATCGTGTGGTGATTCGCGGCCGCGCATGCGCGTCGAGCGCGCAGATGCTCGAGGATATAGAGCTCCGCGCCGAACGGAGAGGCTCCGAGATCGTCGTCGAATCGATGCAGCGCGAACAGGGCTGGGTGTTCAACGACAACGACTACGCACGACTCGATCTGGTCATAGAGGTGCCGATGCGGATCGCGGCTGAGATCGCCGACGGAAGCGGAAGCGTGGAGCTAATGAACCTCGGCGCCGTCGATCTCACCGACGGCTCGGGCGAGATCATCGGGCACGACCTGCACGGCGACGTCAATATCCGGGACGGATCGGGCAGCATCACGCTCACGGACCTGGGCGGGGCGCTGAAGATCCACGACGGCTCGGGGTCCATCGAAGTTCGCGGCGTCGCCGGCAGGATCGACATCACGGACGGCTCAGGCGCGGTGAACGTTCGCGGCGCCCGCAACAGCGTGCGCATTAGCGACGGCTCCGGCAGCATCGGGGTGACCGATGTGGCCGGCGACCTGACGATCGATCGAGACGGATCAGGTGAAGTCGAATACGCGAACGTGCGCGGCCGCGTGGAAATCCCGCGGCGCCGCGGAAGGCGCACCGAAGCGCTCTAGCTTTCGCTCCCCAGACGCTCGATAACCCCGGCGGCAGCGGCCAGAAGACGCAGGTCCGCCGGGTCGAGCGCGTCTAGGTCAGCCGTGAGCGTTGCTAGTCGCCGGTCGCGGGCGGCGCACAGGATCCGCGTGCCTTTGGCAGTCGCGCGAATCCAGACGACACGACCGTCCTCGAAGTCCCGGTCCCTCTCGACCAGTCCCTCGCGCTCCATTCCGGCTATCAGCCTCGTCATCGTCGGGGCCGCGACGTGCTCAGCCGCTGCGAGCTGACCCATGGTGACCGGCCCGGCAAACACGGCGACGGAGAGCGCCGATAGCCTGGCCGCGCTGATGCCAGCGCGGCCGTCCTCCTTCCGGAGGCGGCGCAATAGATGAATTGCCGCCGAGTGGAGCCTGTCGGCGATCACGGCCGGGACGCCTGTGGGCCCGTCTCTGGATGCGGTCTTGCGCAATGTAGTTAGCTGGGCTAATCTTTTCTTTAGCTACGCTAAGTATATCGGTTGAATGTTACCGGGACAAGGAGGCCACAGTGCCGAACACTTCCGACCTCGCCGGCGCCACCGTGGGACAGCTGCTGATCCCCGTCGAGAACCTGGAGACCGCGATCGAGTACTACCGCGACACTCTCGGGCTCCAGTACCTCTTCTCCGCCCCGCCTCAGATGAGCTTCTTTCAGGCCGGCGAAGTCCGGCTGCTCATCGGCGTGCCGGAAGCGGGGCAGTCGCGAGACCGCGGATCAGCCGTCTATTTCAAAGTGGCCGACATCCAGGCCGTGTACGCGACGCTCAAGACGCGTGGCGTGACGTTCGGGGGCGAGCCGAAGCTCATCCATAAGACTCCGTCTTCAGAGCTGTGGCTGGCTGAATTTCACGATCCGGACGGAAATCAGCTGGTTTTGATGAGCGAAATCGCGACATGAGCCATTCGCGCAAAGAAGTTCCCGGACCTGGTTGACGGGAAAGTCATCCCCGGGGAGCTCCTGTCGCATCGGAAAAGGCCGCGCGGGAATTCTCATCCGCGCCGATCGCGCGCAGGATCAATTCCGCATACTCCCGCGCCGCGTCTCCGAGCGGGGGATAAATCTCAGGCATCATCTCCCTTCCCATAGCATCGGAGAAAAGTGCGCCCATCAGGGTGATGGCCGTGACGCGCTCATCGAAATCGTCGAACGACACTCCCGCGTCACGCACGGCTACAAGATACCCGCACAGCTCGGCGAACGCCGTGCGCGGCGAGCATGCGACGGTTTCCGTCAGCTCCGGACGCTCTTCGATCTCGCCCATGCAGGTGCGGATCATCGAGCGCTTGTCGCGAAGGTGCCGTAGCTGGCCCTCGCTCCACGCGGTGAGCTCGGCCACGGGATCCAGGGGGTGGCTCGGAAGGTTCGCCTGGGGGTCGGAAGGAGGCAGCGCGCGAAGAGCCTCGCCGAGAAGCGCTTCTTTTGAGCCGAAGTGCCTGAAGATCGTGACTTCGTTGACCCCGGCGGTTTCCGCTATCCGGCGCGTGGTGGCGCCTCGGAACCCGTACCTGGAATACGTCTCCAGCGCCGCCCCGAGAATTACGTCACGCGTGTCGGGCTGCGCTGAGGAGGAAAATTCGCTGCTGTTGGTCGGCACAGAGCGGAAATTACGCGTCGACCTGGCTTATGCAAGCATCTACTTGCTTACATATGTCTTCCGCGGACATGCGTCGCCTCGCGCACCCCTAGTCCCGCGCCATTAGCCCTTGCTAGGGGGCGTTCCCGGGCCCCACGGACCTTGCGAGCCGTCGAAAGTGCGGCCCGACTCCAGAGCTAACTCGGCCCTGATGGGCTCCGCGCCGGGCCGCGCGTTCAGCTTGTCGATCATCGCCTGGATTCGTTCGCCGATAGCCGGGGCATTCTCAGCGTCCGGGCTCGTCAGCAATACGCGATAGCTCCTCCCACCATCGGAGGCTATCAGGTCGGAGGTGCGAAGCTCCTGGCAGAGCCTCCAGGCAAGTGAGCGGTCCGCAGCGCCACGCACACGGAGGGTTAAGACCCTCACGGTGTAGCTGCGGCGGCTCGCCCGCCGGCTCTCCCAGTCCTGGATGAACTCGAAATACGGGAGGTTCGGAAGCCCCGTCGCCGGGTCCGTCAGCGCCTGCCCCAAAAACCCAGAAATTCCCATTGGCCGCGCCTCCGTCCGTTGAAGAAATAGACGGGTCTGTAATGCAACCACCGTGCTCGGAAGTCTCACCAAATTCGCGGCTTAGCCCTTGAATATCGGAGAAATCTCGTATCCGGTTAGCAACCCCTCCACGTCACTGTAAATCGCGGTCGATCCTGCCAGCGAGCGGTCATCCCAACCCCCGCTCCTTACCGCAATTATCCGCACGCCTGCCCGAGTTGCCGCCTCGACGTCGTAAGGAGTGTCCCCGATCATGATGAGCTCCTCGGAGCGGAGGCCTGAGCGCCTGATAGCGGCGTGCACGATGTCGGGGTCAGGCTTGGAGTTCTCTGCATCGTCGGCCGATGTCGTATCTGTGAGAAGGTCCTTGATGCCCGCTACCGAAAGCAGCTTCTCGAGCTCCTCCTCGGACGCGGACGTGGCAGTGACCAGCACGACACCATCATCACGCAATCGCTCGGCGAGCTTCCGTACTCCGGGAAATGCGCGTAAGTGCGGCAGGTATTCCCGGAAGAACAGCTGCGTCCGGTACTCGGCGTATTCCTTTCCACGGTCGCTCTCGATATCGACGCCCGTGAGCTTGGGCAGGAGCTTGTCTCCGCCCATTCCGATCAGCGGCTGGACATCATCGGCTGACACTGCATGACCGAACTTCGTCAGCGTTTCCGCCCACGATTCGGCGTGCGCGCGATTGCTGTCGACGAGTGTTCCGTCGACGTCGAAAATGACGCCGCGACCCACTACAGCAGCTGCTTCTGCAGCGCCTGCACAGCGTCGAGGTGGCGCTCTATCTCGGGAGCGGTTAGCTGAATGAACTGCTTTAGCTCCGTGTCGCGCGCGATGGCCATGGATTCCGTGGCGATCTCGAGCATGTCCAAGTGAGCTTTGATCTCACGATCCACGAAGCTCTTGTCGAAATCCCTTCCCTGCGGAGTGGAAACCAGTCGTTGCATCGCCTGGCGCGCTTCCGCCGAAAAGGTTTCTCCCGGAGGCAGGTCCGGAGTTACTCCCATTCGCCGCGCAAGTCGCTCGATGCTCACGCGCATCGCGTGGTGATCGGCGGCCATTCTCCTGGCGAGCTCGCGCACGGCGGCACTTCCCTTGGTCGCAGCGAGCGCAGCCACGCTGCTGTCGGCGAGACTGGACGCGTCGAAGAGCGCGATGATGTGCGCGTCGCTCAGCGATGGACCGCCGAGCGAGGTGTCCGGATCTTCCTCGTTCAGCATCGCGGAGACCGTGTCTCCCTCCCCTGCGCCCCCGCCTCGATCGCAGGCCGCGAGACTGAACAACACTGCCGTCATGAGGGTGCAGCTGCGGGCGAAGGGACGCATGGATTCTCTGGCTTGCGGGAGATGTCTCGGGAATTGTGCTGCCCGCCCGGGAGCCGGGCAAGGGACGCATCCTGCGATCATATAGGAATAGGCAAATCGCACACCCCGCGTGCAGACTTCAACCCATGAAACCATCTGTATTGCTCGTCTCGTTGACGCTGGTCTGCGCGGGCTGCGAAGGCGCCCTGCCGGCGCGAGCGCCCGTGCAGGCGGACACAGGGGCCGGCGAGGTGCCACTTCGGGTAGCCGGCCGCGGTGGCGCGGTGCTCATGGTCGCCGCGCACATAAACGGGTCAGGTCCCTACAACCTCGTGCTCGACACAGGCGCCACGCTCACCTGCATCGACGAGGGCGTCGCGCGACAGCTGAGGCTCCCGCGAAAGACCGGTGCCGTGGGCCTCGGAGCGGGCGTCGGCGGCTCGGGCCGCGTGCAACTGGTGCAGGTCGATTCCGTGCGGCTCGGCGGCTCGACTGTGCGTAATCTCACGGCATGCGTGCTGGACCTGCGTCATCTACGTGAGCTCGGAGCCGGCGGCGTGAACGGGCTGCTGGGCCTGAATTTCCTCTCGAGCTTCCATGTGACGCTTGACTTCGAGAAGCGGTTGCTGACGCTAAAAACCAGGTAGTAGCTTGTAGCCCCCATGAAAAACCCATTTGCCATCTTAGCCGTCGCGATTGTCGTCGCGCTGAGCTCTTCCTGTGTTCGCGGTCCATCCAGCGCGCTGATCGTCGGTTCGCCAACAACCATCGCGTTGGCCAACGACAATCGCGTTCCCGCTGGAACGCTTCGAAACGGAGTTTTGCGCCTCGATCTCGACGCCGTATGGGCGGGTTGGCGTCCTGACGCGGACGTGGACACGGCTGTCACCGTCCGGTCGTTCGCGGAGCGCGGCGAGCTTCCTACAATCCCAGGACCGCTCGTACGGATTCCGCATGGGACTGAAATCCGGGCGACGGTCAGGAATGGGATGGCCGATTCCACATTGATCGTTCACGGCCTGCGCGCGGGCGCTATTGGTCAGGACACTTTCAGCGTTGCGCCGGGTGGCAGCCGGGAAATCACGTTTACTCCGCCAAGCGCCGGCACTTTTCTATACTGGGGCACGACTTCACACTCGAGCGCCACTACCGGAACGGGCCGGGACGGTCTCCTCTCGGGAGCGATCGTCGTCGACCCCGCCGGAGCGGTTCCGGATCCGAGAGAACGGGTGTTCGTTATTTCATTGATCGATCACCTGTCGGATTCCTCCCTTCCGCCTCCCCACGAGGAGATTTGGGAGATCGCGGTCAACGGCAGGTCCTGGCCGCACACCGAAAGGCTGTCGTACGCGATGGGCGATACCGCGCGGTGGCGCTTCATTAACGCGACGAATCGTCCCCATCCCATGCATCTGCACGGCTTCCACTTTCTCGTCACGGCCAAGGGCGACGGCGCCGTCGATACGGCGTATGCGTCCGACAAGCGGCGTTACGCAGTCACTGAGCTGATGAATCCGGGCAGTACTTTCCGGCTGGAGTGGTCGCTGACCCGCCCTGGGAAATGGCTCGTGCACTGTCACATGATCCCGCACATCGTGCCGTATCCGGAACGGCCCGACAGCACGCGCCATCACGACGTGCACGCCGTCGAGCGGCATCCTCTGGAATCGATGGCGGGGTTGGTCCTTGGCGTGGATGTCACCGATCCCGCGGGATCCTACACCGCGCCCGCCGAGCCCGAGGTGGCCACGCACAGGCTTTTCATTCAGGAAGCGCGCGGCGCGCCCGGCATGCGGTCGCGCAAAGGCTACGTCCTGCAGCGCGGTGTCGAGCCGGGAGCGGATTCGGTCGCGATTCCCGGCACGCCGCTCGTTGTCGTTCGCGGACAGCGCAACAGAGTCACCATCGTGAACCGGCTGCGAACACCCACGAGTGTTCACTGGCACGGAATGGAGCTCGAGAGTGTCTTCGACGGAGTTGCCGGGTTCAGCGGGCTGGGCTCGGCCCGGGCTCCGCTGCTTGCGCCCGGCGACTCGTTCGTGGTCTGGTTCACTCCGCCAAGAGCGGGCACGTACATGTTCCACTCGCACATGGACGAGGAGGACCAG
Organism: Gemmatimonadaceae bacterium; assembly: GCA_013817305.1. Lineage (GTDB taxonomy): Bacteria > Gemmatimonadota > Gemmatimonadetes > Gemmatimonadales > Gemmatimonadaceae > JACDCY01. Next base: position 38,449 of record JACDCY010000015.1, read on the forward strand.
ATCGCATCGGGCATGTACGCGCCGCTGATTGTGCTCGAGCCCGGGGAGGTCTACGATCCGTCGTCCGACCTGACGATGATGGTGGGCTTGCTGCCGAACGAGCGCGGCGGGTCGGGCCGGGCGCTGAACGGCGCGCGGACACCTGCGCCGATGAGAGTACAACCCGGCAAGACATATCGCTTGCGGCTCATCAACATGCTGCCAGCGCCGCGGATTCACGTTCAGCTCGCGGCCGATTCGACTGTACAGCTATGGCGACTCGTGTCGAAAGATGGCGCTACCTCGCCTCCCGCACTGACCGCTCCGCGTCCCGCCAGCTTATTCATAGGCGTCGGTGAAGCGTACGATTTCTCCTGGACCGCGCCGGCGAGCGAATCGGTGCTTAAGATCCAGGTAATGATGCCGTCTGGGGAACCGCTCCCCGCCCCTCTGCTGCAAAGGTTCATAGCCGCGCCGTAGCCGCCACATCCAGAACATTCCTGAGTAAAATGGATCTCGCCGCGGCGATCAGCCGCCGGCGCACCTTTGCCATCATCAGCCACCCTGACGCGGGCAAGACGACGCTGACGGAGAAGCTGCTGCTGTACGGCGGCGCGATTCACCTGGCCGGCTCCGTGAAGGCGCGGCGCGCGCAGCGCCACGCGACGTCCGACTGGATGAAGATGGAGCAGGAGCGCGGCATCTCCGTCACGTCGAGCGTGATGAACTTCGAGTACGATGGCTACCAGGTGAACCTGCTCGATACGCCGGGTCACGAAGATTTTTCCGAAGACACCTATCGCACTCTCGTCGCCGCTGACAGCGCGGTCATGCTGCTCGACAACAGGCGCGGCGTCGAAGAGAGAACCCGGCAGCTGTTCGAGGTGTGCAAGCGACGCCGCACGCCGATCTTTACGTTCGTCAACAAGTGCGACCGCGTCGGCGAAGATCCGTTGAAGCTGATCAGTGACGTCGAAGCCGACCTTGGCATCATGTGCCATCCCGTCACCTGGCCGATCAACCGTGACAACGCGTTCGTCGGCATCTACGACCGATGGGCCGGCAGCATCCATCTCTTCGACCGAAGCGAGGACCACGGCGCCACCCGCGCTGCCGTGCGCGCGGAGGCGCTCGACAGCCCGGACCTGCGCGACCTCCTCGGCGCCGAGGCGCACGAGCAGCTGCGGCACGACGTGTCGCTGCTGGATGAAGCCGGCCATCCGTTCTCGCGCGATGCCCTTCTGTCGGGCGAGCTGTCGCCGGTTTTCTTCGGTAGCGCGCTCACCAACTTCGGCGTCGAAGCTTTCCTGCATCATTTCCTCGAATTCGCCCCGCCACCCCTCCCGCGCGAGTCCTCGGCTGGGCAGATCGAGCCTACGGACGAGGACTTCACCGGATTCGTGTTCAAGATCCAGGCGAACATGGACCCTCGTCATCGCGACCGGGTTGCGTTCGTGCGCATCTGCTCCGGAAGATTCGAGGCCGGCATGGACGTCTCGCACGTGCGCACCGGCAAGACCATGCGGTTGTCGGCGCCGCAGCAGTTCCTTGCGCGCGAGCGCTCGGCGGTGGACGTAGCGTGGCCGGGCGATGTCATCGGCGTGATGGACCGGGGGACGCTCCGCATCGGGGACAGCTTGTCGACAAAGCCCGGCGTCGAGTTCACCGGAATCCCGCGCTTCGCGCCCGAGCATTTCGCGCGCGTCATCCTCACCGACCCGATGCGCCGCAAGCAGCTCGACACAGGGCTGCGACAGTTAACCGAGGAGGGCGCTGCGCAGGCGTTCTACACGTCTGCGAGCGACATCGCGAGCCCGACGCCGATCATCGGCGCTGTAGGGCTGCTCCAGTTCGACGTCATGCTTCACCGGCTCGAGCACGAGTACGGCGTGCGCTGCCGGCTGGAGAACATCGGCGGGCGCTACCCTCGCTGGGTAACGGGTCCCATCGAGGACATCGAGCGGTTTGC
>JACDCY010000190.1 GCA_013817305.1 Gemmatimonadaceae bacterium
TGAAACGGCCGATCGCGGCGATCGCCGGCACCGGGCGCGGCATCCCGCCCACGGTAGTCACCAACTACGACTTCCCCGCAATGGGCATCGACACCACGCATGAGTGGATCGTCGAGCGAACGGGAATCATCGAGCGGCACCTGGCTAAGGAAGGCGAAACGACCTGCTCGATGGCGGCCGACGCGGGGCGCGTTGCCATGGAAAGAGCCGGCGTCCACCCTGGCGAGCTCGACACGATCATTCTCGCGACGGCCACGCCCGACCGGCTGCTCCCCGCGACAGCGGTGGACGTGCAGGCTTCGCTCGGCGCTTCGCGCGCGTCCGCCTTCGATCTATCGGCGGCGTGCTCAGGCTGGCTGTACGGGATGACGGTCGCGGAAGGGATGATCATGTCGGGAGTGGTCGAGACCGCGCTGGTGATCGGCGCGGAGAAGATGAGCTCGATCGTCGACTGGCAGGACCGCTCGACATGCGTGCTGTTCGGCGACGGCGCCGGCGCCGTCGTCCTCAAGCGCGCGAAGACGGGGAAGGGAATCCTGTCGGCCTATATGCGCAGCGACGGCACGCTCGCGGAGCTGCTGTACCGCCCTGAGGGCGGCGCAACCGTCCCCATAACCGCCGACGTGCTGGAGCGCCGTAGCCACCTCGTGAAGATGGCGGGACGCGAAGTGTTCAAGCACGCTGTGCGCTCCATGTCAGACGCCGCAGACCGCGCGCTCGACGGCGCCCGCATGACGGGCCACGACATCGACCTGATGATCCCGCACCAGGCCAACACGCGAATCATCGAAGCGACCGCCAAGCACGCCGGCATTCCGATGGAAAAGGTGTACGTCAACGTCGACCGCTTCGGCAACACGTCGTCCGCCTCGATTCCGATCGCGATCGACGAGGCAATCGAGACCGGCCGCATCAAGGAAGGCTCGACGGTGCTGCTTGTCGCGTTCGGTGCCGGATTCACGTGGGCGTCGATGGTGGTGCGATTTTGAGCTATCAGGTATCGGCGATCAGGTATCAGGTGACCCCCTCGTACCGAGCCGTGCCGCCTCTAGCTCGCAGCTGGTAGCTGTCAGCTCGTGGCGACTAGCGCAGTTATCTTGGTTTTCCCCGGCCAGGGCTCCCAAAAGCCCGGCATGGCGAAGGATCTGGCGGACGCCTTCCCGCGCGCCAAAGAAATGCTTCAGGAAGTGGACGACGCTCTCGGCGCGCCCCTCAGCCAGATCATGTTCGATGGTCCAGCGGACGAGCTCACGGCGACGCACAACGCGCAGCCCGCGCTCCTTGTACACGGCGCGATTGTCTGGTCCCTCGTGAAGGAACGCATCGGCACGGTGAGCGCGGCGGCGGGTCACTCGCTCGGCGAGCATACGGCGTACCACGCGGCCGGGTCCACGTCACTCGCTGACGCCGTCCGGATCGTGCGTGCCCGCGGCGAGCTGATGCACCAGGCCGGCGTCAAGCGCCCTGGAGCGATGGCCGCGATTCTTGGCGAGCTGTCCACGCCTGTCGAAGACATCTGCCACCGCGCGTCTCAAGCCGGGGAGGTCGTTCCGGCGAACTACAACTCGGATGTGCAGATCGTGGTTTCGGGCGAGATCGCCGGAGTCGAGCGGGCGATGGAGCTGGCGAAGCAGGCAGGCGCCAAGCGCGTCGTCCGACTTCCGGTTGCCGGCGCGTTCCATTCGCCGCTCATGAAGCCGGCCGAATCCGGCCTGCGCGAGGCTGTGGACGGCGCGACGTTCGTCGATCCATCGTTCCCGGTGTACTCGAACGTCACCGCTACTCCATGCACGACGGCGGATTGCGCCAGAGACACCCTGGTCAGACAGCTCACGTCGCCGGTGCGGTGGACGGACGAGGTGAGGAACATGGCGGCCACGTACCCGGGCGCCACATGGATCGAGATGGGCCCGGGCAACGTTCTCACCGGTCTGATCTCACGGGCGGTCAGCGGCGCGCGCGCGCTGCAGTGCGGCACGGCCGCGGATATCGACAAACTCTTCGCCACCATTCAGTGATGCAGATCGATCTCTCGAACAGGATCGCGCTCGTAACCGGAAGCACCCGCGGCATCGGGCGCGACATCGCGCAGACGCTGGCCGAGTGCGGGGCGAAAGTCGCCGTCACGGGCCGCGACCTCCAGCGCGCAGAGGAAGCGGCTGCAGCGCTCGGCGGCGGCGGGGCGCGCGGCTTCGCCGCCGACATGGCTGACAGC
>JACDCY010000076.1 GCA_013817305.1 Gemmatimonadaceae bacterium
ACGGCGGATCTCGTCCGTGAAGCTCACGATGCCATTCCCCGTATGTGCGATGAGGCCGGCGGTCCGGACACAATGCCGCTAAGGGCGCGTCTTAGCGAGCGCAGTTTGCTCGCGTAGCGCCCGCGGGCGGCACTGTGTCCGGACCGCCGGCCTCATCGCCCGGATCGAAATCGATCCGCGAGAGCTTCACCGACAACGGGATGCACCAGGCCCTCGACGCTGCCGCCGAGCCGCGCGACCTCGCGCACGATGCTCGAGCTGATGTAAGTCGTATCGAGGGAAGGAACCATGAACACCGTTTCCAGTCCGGGGGACAGGTGCCTGTTCATGAGCGCCATCTGGAACTCGTACTCGAAGTCGCTAACCGCGCGCAGCCCGCGAATGATCAGCGACGCTTTCACTTCGCGCGCGAAGTCGACGAGCAGACCGGTGAAATCGCGAACCTCGATCCGCGCGTCGTTGCCGACGGCGGCGCGAATGAGTTTCTTGCGCTGATCGAGATCGAACAGCGGCGCCTTGGCAGAGTTGTTGGCGACGGCCACCACCAGGCGGTCGACGAACTCGAGGCTGCGGGTAACGAGATCTTCGTGCCCGCGCGTGATCGGGTCGAATGAGCCCGCGTAGATCGCAATTTTCGCCATGGGTCTCCGGTGGGCGTCGGAGGGTTTGGACGGGTGTGTCCCCACGGCTGCGCCTACGCTCGCAAACTGCGCGAGCTAAGACGGCGCTGCCGGGGGACACACCCGTCCAAACCCTCCGACGCCCTTACAGTTTGTCCTGCCGAAAAAACGAAACCGCGCACGTACCGTACTTACGCACCTCGGGCTCGCCCGGCAATGCCACACGCGAATCGTGCTCGATGCCCAGGAGTTTCGCAAATGACTTCTCGAGCCAAAGCTCGGCCAGCTTCGTCGCATCGCCCCCATCGTAAGGCGGATCGGCGAAGGCAATGTCGAAGCTGGCGGCTCCGCGAAGAAACGTAAACACGTCCTGGCGATGCAGCACGGCGGAGCTGCCGGCGCCGAGCGTCTCTGAGTTGGCCTGGAGGATGGCGAAGGTCTTGGCGTGGCGCTCTACCATGTGGGCAACGCGCGCGCCGCGCGACAACGCTTCGAGCCCCAGCGCTCCCGTCCCGGCGAACAGGTCCACGACTTCCGCGCCGACCAGCGACCGCTGGACAATGCTCATCCACGCCTCGCGGACACGGTCGAGCGTCGGGCGGACGTCGCTGCCAGGCGGAGCCGCGATCCGCCGCCCGCGCCAACGGCCGGCGATGATTCTCACCTATGTCGATGGAGCAAAGTCGAGCAAGCGCGCCTGCAGCCGGCTGGCCCCCTGATATTCGTCGCGCTCGATCTTGTACACGACATCGAGGGCGCTGCCTGTGTTGAGCTCGCCCGCACGGCTGGCGAACCCCCAGCCGATGGCCTCGATGGCTCCATTACCCGTATCGAGGTACAGCTTCAAGCCCTCGTGCTTCAGAATGCGCGGCGGTGACTTGAGGCGCACGCCGCGGGACAGAAAAACCGGCGAGGGATTCCCAATCCCGAATGGCTCGAAATGGTGGATGAGGGACTGAAGCGCGTCTGTGGCGTCGGCCAGCGGCATCTCCAGGTCGACCCGTAGCTGCCCGAGCAGGTCCTCCGGCTGCAGTGCCGCACGGGCGACGTCGTTGAACCGCTCGACGAAATCGTGCAGGCGTGACCGGTCCAGCGTGACACCGGCCGCCGCCTTGTGACCGCCGAATTTCTGCAGCAGGTCGCCGCACTCGATGAGGCCCGCGTGGAGATTGAACGCCGGGATGGAGCGCCCCGACCCTTTGCACGTCGTTGCGCTGGAAGAAATCATGATCGTCGGCCGGCCAAACTCCTCGACAATGCGCGACGCGACGATGCCGATTACCCCGGGGTGCCAACCGTCGCGAGCCAGCACGATGCCGAACGTCTCTCCGAGATCCAGACGGATGACCTCTTCGCGGGCTTCCTCCAGGGTCGCCCTGTCGATCTCCTGGCGCTTGCGGTTCAGCTCCTCCAGATCGCGCGCTATCACGTTCGCCTCGTGCTCGGTCTCGGTCATCAGCAGCTCGACACCGCGGATCGCGGCCCCGAGGCGGCCCACCGCGTTGAGCCGCGGCGCCAGAATGAAGCCGACCCGCCCGGCCGTGATCTGCTTCCCGCTCAACCCGGCCGCGTTGATCAACGATCGCAGGCCGACGTTACGCGTTTCATGCATGAGCTTGAGTCCGAGGCGCACGAAGACGCGATTCTCGCCGCGCAGCGGCGCGATGTCCGCCACCGTGGCGAGCGCGACGAGGTCCAGCATCTGCCAGACCTGGTTCTCGCCCTTCCCCATCTCGCGCGCGAGCGCCAGCGCGAGCTTGAATACGACACCCACGGCCGCGAGGTCCTTATCGGGGTAGCCGCAGCCGTCGCGCTTCGGGTTCAGCACGGCCAGACAATCGGGCAGCGCCTGGCCCGGAAGGTGATGGTCCGTCACGATGACGTCGATCCCGGCGGCGCACAGCGCCCTGACCGGCTCGACTGCGGTGGTGCCGCAATCACAGGTGACCACGACCTTCGCGCCGGCTTCGATGGCCGCGCTCACCCCCGCACCGCTCAGGTCGTACCCGTCCTGGAGCCGTTTCGGAATGAACGGCTGCGCGCGGCCGCCAAGGGCGAGGATCGTGCGCGTGAGGAGCGTGGTGGAGCAGATTCCGTCAACGTCGTAGTCGCCGTGCACGAACACGAGCTCGTCGTCCCGGATCGCGCGCGCGAGCCGCTGCACCGCCTTGTCGAGATCGAGCATGGCGAGCGGATCGTGTAGCTGATCCAGCTTCGGGCGCAGAAAAGTCCGCGCCAACCCGGAATCGCGGTACCCGCGCGCGCACAGCAGCCGGCACACGAGCGGCGGAAGATTCAGATCCGCGGCGAGCGCCGCTACTTCACCTGCGTCAGGCTCATCCGCGATGATCCAGCGGAGCTTTCTCCGCGGAGAGGCCGGCGCAGGCGCGACACTCGAGCTCATCCTCTAAAGATAGATACGTCAGCACGAAAGAAGGTCCAATTTCACCGCACCGGAATCGCTGGACCGTCAGCCCGGATACAACAGCACCCCACACCCTTCGCATACCTCGATCGTCCCATCCGCGGCCATGACGTTTCGTCGCTGCAGCGGAATCGCCGTGTCGCAGTTCCCGCACGACGGTCCGCGCAGCGGATACAGCGCGTTATCTCTGCGGCTCCGGATCCGATCGTACTTGCCGAGCAGCGACCGGTCGACATTCGCCGCTTTTCCAGTCCGCTCGCCGCGCGCTTCCTTCAGCTCGGCTTCGAGCGTGCCCTGCTCCGAGGCGATCTCCTCCCTGGCGCTTGCCTGCTCTTCCTCCGCAGCGGTCAGCGCGGCGCGCGCGCGCTCCACGTCCGCACGCATCGTTTCCGTCCGTCGACCCATGGCGGCAAGCTCGCTCTCGTCCTCCGCAACGAGTCTGCGGGTGGTCTCGACCTGCGACATCGCCGCAGTTGCCTCCTTCATTTTCTTGATCGAGTCTAGTTGGGCGAGGTTTCGCTCCTGCTGCTTCTTGTGGAGCTCGACACGCGCGGAAATATCGCGCTGCCGCTGTTGCTCGCTCTCAATGGTTGATTCCGACCGCTGCACGGCGTCAGCAGCCTTCTGGCGAACACTGTCGAGCTCCTTGAGCCGTGGCGCCAGAGCCGCAATTTTTTTCTCGATGTCGGAAATGCGGTTATCGTCTGACTGCAGCGCGAGCAATTCTTCGATGTTCGGGTGCATTAATCTCTCTCAGGCGTGGTTTTGCGCCGAACGCGGAAGGCCTTGTACCGCGTCCGTCTCAGGCTATTGAGCTCGTCCCGGAGCTCCTGCTTGAGCTTCATCAATCCGTCCTTCTGATCCGCTCCCGCCAGCGGCAGCGTGTTGTCGATCTCCATCATTTTTTCGTCGAGCTCCCGCACGCGGATCGCGGTCAGGCTGTCGTCCACGGTTCGCTGCGGGTCGATCTGGGCGCCTGCCTCCGACAGCAGATCTTCGATCACCGTGAGATCCGATTCTGCGAGCCCGTCGACGACCTGCTCCAACGGGGTGGCTTCATCGGCCTCGAGCAGGCGCGCAAAAATCCGCCGGTATCGCCGGTCGCGAAAGCTGTCGAGCCCGACCTTCTCCGCGACCTGGGCCACGCGCGGCCGCTCGTGCAGCATCGCTCTGATCAACTCGCGCTCGGCGGAGCTGCCCGTCCCGGCATTCGGTGACCTTCCGCTATCGCGAGGCGCGCGCGCGGGAATGGACTGACCGATGTAAGGCTCAGCGGACGCGGGGAGCGGGCCTGCCGCGCGCTCTCCACGGCGGGACGGAGACTCGGCCTCTCGCTGCAGAATGGCGCGGTCCACGCCCGACGCTTCGCTGGCACGGGAAAGGTACAAGTCACGCATGATCGGGTCTGATGCCGCACGAATGGTCGGTAGGAGGCGATCGAGAGCTCGACGCTTTTTATGCAGCTCGCTGAACGCGCCGACGCGATGCAGGATCTGGACCTTGCGCTCGAAAACGTCTATGGCCGCAGTTACCTCGCGCTCGAGCCCCGGCGCGCCCTCGCGCCTGACGAAGGTATCGGGATCGTCGCCCTCGGGCAGCGTGACCACGCGAACCGCGAAACCCTGGCGCAATAGCTCGTCGCCGGAACGGAACGTCGCGGCCAGGCCGCCTCGGTCATTGTCGTACAGCAGGATCGCGTTCTTGGTGTATTTGCGGATCAGCGTTGCCTGGGCGTCAGTGAGCGCGGTTCCCATCGGAGCGACGCCCGTACGGACACCCGCTGCGATCAACCGCACAACGTCAAAGTAACCCTCGACCACGAGCACGCGGTCTTCGCGCCGCATCTCGTTCTTCGCCCAGTTCAAAGCGTACAGCAGCTTTCCCTTGGAGAACACCGGCGAATCCGGCGAGTTCAGGTACTTCGGCTCGGAGTTGCCCAACACGCGACCGCCGAATCCCACGTGACGACCCATGGCGTCGAGGATCGGAAACATCAACCTGTCCCGAAATCGCGGTCGCGGCTCGGTGCCCTCCTCACGCTGCACCAGCAGCCCGGTCTCGAGCATCCGCGCGTCGTCGATGCCGAGCGTCGAGAGATACGTGCGCATGAGGCCGATCTCAGGCGGCGCATATCCGATTCCGATCTCCTGCGCCAACTCGCGGGGAATGTCGCGACTCTCCAGGTACTCGCGGGCGAACTTCCCGCGCGGATCGTCCCACAGCATGTTCCGGAAGTATCCCGCGGCGGCGGCGTTCGCCTCCCAGAACGGCTCCCGAGCGTCCGCGCCTTCCCGCCGCGTGTCGACCTCCGGAACCTCCACACCGGCCTTCTGACCCACGATCCGCACCGCCTCGGGCCACGCGACTCCGAGCCGCTTCTGCACGAAGCGGAAGACATCGCCGCCCTCGCCGCACACGAAGCAGTAGTAAATCCCCTTCCGCGGCGACACGGAGAAGTTGCGATGCGTTCCCTGATGAAACGGACAGGGGCCGCGATAATCGGCACCAGTCTTCTTGAGCTTGACGTATTCGCCGATGATCTGGACGACGTCGGCAGCCTCGCGAACATGCTCGACTACTTCGTCGGGAATCACGCCAGCTCCGCGATCGTCACGCCCGCGCCGCCCTCGTTCCACGCGCCGAGCCGGTAGCTCGATACACGCGGCTCCTTCTTGAGCATCTCGTTGACGCGCTCGCGCAGCGCGCCGGTTCCCTTGCCATGAATGATTCGCAGCACTTTGAGGTCCGCGAGAACGGCGCTGTCCACTGCCTGCATCACAACTTCCTCGATCTCGCTCGCGCGAAGTCCGCGCAGATCGATCTCCGTCGCGGCGTGCACCTCCGGGATGTCGCCCCGAACCGCGACCTTCCCGGCGGCGACGAGCTGGATGGCGGCCTTCCGGATGCTCGCACGCGGAACGTTGAGCTTGATCGAGCCCAGCGCGACCACCGCGTCGTCATCGCGCAGCTCGAGAAGCTTTGCCGAGCGGCCGCCGAATGTCTCCAGCTCGACGAGATCACCCGGCACCGCGGCGGCGATCTCCCGATCGCGCGTCCCGCTCGGCGACACCACGTCTTCCTCGAGCATTTCGAGCGCGGCGGCCTCGTCGCCCGCCAGCTGCTCGATGTTTCTCCGGGCCAGTCGCGCGGCGTCCTCCACGGCTGCGGTCGAGGTTGCCCTCAACTCTCTGATGGTCTCCTCAACGGCATTCCGCGCGTCGAGAAGATGCTTGCGAGCGGCGCTCCTGCTCTCCCGCTCCATGTCGCGCTCGCGTTCCCGGACCCTGCGCTCGCGCTCGAGGACGTTCGCAAGCCGCTCCCGCGTCTCGGCGGCAAGCTCGCCGGTCTCGGCATCCCGTGCCGCCAGCTTCGCGTCCCTCCCCTGGAGCTCCGTCAGCAGTGCGTTCGTGTCGCGCTCGCCCTTGGGCAGCCGCTCTTCCGCCGCGTCCAGAACGTTCGCCGGAAGATTGAGACGGCGTGCGATGCTGAGCCCGTAGGAGCGCCCGGGGATCCCCTTGACCAGCCGGTACGTGGGCGCAAGGCGCGCAGCGTCGAATTCGAGTGACGCGTTCACCACGCCGGGGACGGTCGTCGCCAGATCCTTCAACGCGCCGAGGTGCGTCGTCGCGAGCGTGAACGTTCCCCTGCGGGTAAGCTCTTCGAGAATGGCGCCGCCGAGCGCGGCGCCTTCCATGGGATCGGTGCCTGACCCAAGCTCGTCGATGAGCACCAGCGATCTTTCAGTCGCGCCTCGCAGTATCTCGGCGAGGTTCTTCACGTGCGCGCTGAACGTCGAGAGGCTGGCCGCGATCGACTGCTCGTCGCCAATATCCGCGAAGAGGTCGTCGAACACCGCGATCCGGCTGCCAGCGCCGACCGGCGCCGCAATCCCCGCTTGAACCATCGCCGAGAAGAGTCCGATAGCCTTGAGAAGCACGGTTTTGCCGCCGGTATTGGGGCCCGACAGAAGCATAGTGCGCTCGCTGCCCGTCATCTCCAGGCTGAACGGGACCACTGCGATACGCTGCGCCAGCAGTAGAGGATGGCGCCCGGCGACGATCGAAAACCCTTCGCTCTCGTTGGCGAGATCGGCGGCGGCGCACTCGAATTCCGTGGCGAAGCGTGCGCGTCCGTACAGCGAGTCCAGCTCTACGAGAGCGTCGAGCGCCGACGCGATTCCGTCAGCGAGGGGCCGCACCAGCTCCGTGAGACCGCGCAGAATCTGATCGATCTCGCGCAGCTCCTCACCCTGAAGCTCGCGTATCCGGTTCCCCGCCTCGATGGCGGCCGGCGGCTCGACGAACAGCGTGGCGCCGGTGGCTGAAGTGTCGTGCACCAGTCCGCCAACAACGTTGCGCGCGTCCCGGCGCACCGGTATCACGTAGCGCCCGTTGCGAATCGTAACCGACATGTCCGCCACTTGCTGATGCGGCGCGAGCGAGCGCATCGCCTTTTCCAGCACGCCGAACAGGCTCTCCTCTGCGCTACGCAGCTCGCGCCGGACGCGGCGAAGCGTCGGCGAAGCGTCGTCACGGATTTCACCGTCTTCGGAAATGGCTTTCTCCACCGCGGACTCGACCGGCTGCGCGCTCACCAGACGAGCGCCGAATCCCGCGAGCACCGCGCGGGCGATCGCCGGTCTCTTCTCGTCACGCAGCGCGCCGATGGTGCGCCGCGAACTGCGAAGAAGCACCGCAAGCCCGAGCAGCGACTGGGCCTCGAGCGAAGTTCCCGCCACCATGAGGCGCGCCGCCGAGGTGGTTACGTCAGGGATCGGCTCGGGATCCCATCGCACGTCGCCAGTCGCCAGGGAGCGCATGGCCTGTACACGCTCGTGCTCCGCGCGGATCCACGTCCGATCAGCCGATGGCGACGAGCCACGGATGCGCTCGGCGCCAAGTGCGGACGACGCGCGACCAGCCACGACCTCGAGCACGGCCGGAAATTCGACTACGGCAAGACCGTGGAGGTTCATGGATGCGGAGTGATCACGAAATGCCTTAAGGAAAAAACCCGAGCCGACGATCCTCTCGTCTGCCCGGGTCTCGACCCGTAATTCGTGGTGGTGCTCGTGTGAAGCGGTGTCACCCCTGCTTTGCGAGCTCCTCGCGGGCAATTGCGTTGATGCGCGAGCCTTCCGCGCGACCCTTGAAGCCTGGAGCAACCTTCCCCATCACTGCTCCGATCTGCGCGGCTCCTGCGTCTACCGCCGCGCGCACGGCAGCCCTGATCTCATCATCGCCGACCTGCTCGGGCAGATACTGCTCGAGCTCGCCGACCTCCGTCCTTTCCCTGCCTGCGAGATCTTCGCGTGCCCCCTTCGTATACATCTCGATGGACTCGCGCCGCTTCTTGATCCCGCGCTGCAGCACCTCGACGACTTCTTCATCGCTCGGCTGCCGCTGCAGCTCTATGCGGCGGTTCTTGATCTCGGAAAGCACTGTGCCGAGCAGCAGCACACGCGGCTTTTCCTGAGCCTTTCTCGCGGCGACGAGGTCTCCCTCCAGTCGCGCTTGCAGCTGAGACATCTAGGCGTGACGTGTCCGCCGATTCTTTCGGATCGCGGTGTTCATCTTGCGCTTGCGTCGCTCGCTGGGCTTTTCGTAATGACGATGCTTTCTGAGATCGGCGAGGATACCAGCCTTCTCGCACTTCTTTTTGAAGCGCTTGAGGGCCCGCTCGAAGTTCTCATCTTCGTGAATTATGACTTCCGACAAACT
>JACDCY010000077.1 GCA_013817305.1 Gemmatimonadaceae bacterium
GCCTGCTCCGGGTGCTGGGCGGCACGCTCGAAATCGAGTCCATTTTCGTGCGGGGCGGGGAGGCCCGTATTACCTTTAGAGATTATGCCGTACCGCGCGTGAAAGGTCTCGCGGCGGCGTTTCAGGACGTGCAGTTCTCGGCGGAAGTGCGACGAACGCACCCGCTGTCTTTGAAGCTGACCCGGCTCGGCGGCTCCACGCTGCTGGATGGACTCGTTCGCGCCCTCACGAAGCTTCGCTCGTAGCCAAAACTTTTCGGAGCCGTTCTAGAACATGATTCGCCCTATCGCAGTCGCCGTCCTCGCGCTGACACTATTCTCGGGTTGCGAGGGCATGCGTGACGCCCTCACCGCCCACACCGATACCGCCGCTCGCGCCGGATCCAATGAGCTTGGCGCCGGCCGGCTGGCGCAGTTCATCGGATCGTCCCAGGCCCCGGTCCGCAAGGACGTGCTCCGCAGCGTAGCTGACCTCTGGGTCAACTATCAGCTGCTGGCGCTCGCAGCGGCCGAGGGCGATTCGCTCAATCAGCCCGCCACGATCGACAGCGCGATGTGGTCCCTGTTCGCGAACCAGCGCGCGCAGAAGTGGTTCGAGCAGATCTCGCAGGGATGGGGACGCGTCGACACGGCCGGCGCGCCGCAGAAGTACGCGTCGGGCGAGCTTCTCGCCGCGAGCCACATACTGTTCGTTACGCAGGGCAAGCCCGACAGCGCGAAACGCAGCGCGCTCGCCCAGGCTCAGCAGGTTCGCGCGCGCATCACCGCCGCGAACTTCGCTTCGCTCGCCACGAGCAACAGCGAAGACATCCAGTCGGGAGCGCGGGGCGGCAGCCTTGGAGTGTTCCCGCGGGGCGTGATGGTCCCGGCTTTCCAGCAAGCCTTGCTGGCGCTCCGCCCCGGCGAGATCTCGCCGATCGTGGAGACGCAGTTCGGCTATCACATCATCCGGCGCCCGGCATTCTCGGAAGTCCGTGAGACGTTTCTCGAGGCCAGCCGCGCGCACACCATGCAGGTGGCCGAGAGCACGTACATGGCCCGCATGGATTCGGTATCGAAGATCTCCGTGAAGAAGGGCGCTCCCGCGACGGCGCGCGCGATCGCGGCCGACCCGGACGCGCATGTGAAAGATCGCGCCGTGCTCGCGTCGTCAGTCGCCGGCTCCTTCACGGCGTCGAAGCTGGTGCGCTGGATGGAGACCTTCCCGCCGCAGCAGCAGGTGCATTCGCGCCTGATAGCGGCTCCGGATTCGATCGTGACGCAGTTCATCAAGAACTTCGTCCGCAACGAGCTCGTGCTTCGCGCGGCCGACAGCGCCGGGATCAAGATCGATCCAGCCGAGCTGAGAAACACCAGGGCGTCGTTCGTCGCCGAGGTCGTCAACGAGTGGACGCAGCTGGGGATCTCTCCCGAGATGCTCGCCGACAGCGCTTCTTCCAAGGAAGAGCGCGTCAGGCTGGCCACCGCGCGGGCAGGCCGGTACCTGGAGCGCGTGCTGGCCGACCAGGCGCCGTTCGTGAACGTCGCCGCGCCGGTAGAGTGGGCGTTACGGGCCAAGTACTCGCACTCGATCAACAACGCGGGTCTGGACCGAGCGCTGCAGCAAGCGCTACGCGTGCGTGCATCGGTTGACTCGACCCGCACCGCGCAGCAGCCACCTTCGGCGGTGCCGATGCCCGGTGGCCGGGGCAACGGAGGACTCGAAGCCAGACCGACCCAGACCCCGCCTCCCAGCCCGTGATCGAACCCGTGACGGCCGAGGGGGTATTGCTCAGGATGATCAGGGGAATTCCGTTTTTTGCAGCCGCCGTTGCCGTTGCGATGTCGGCGGTAGCGCCGCGCGCCGGTAATGCGCAGGATCCGACCCCAGCGCCGCAGCTCCCCGGCAGTTCGCTGCCGGTCGATCGCATTGTCGCGATCGTCGGGACCGAGCCGATTCTATGGAGCGACGTGCTGGTGGCGGTCAACCAGAAGCGGGCGCAGGGGCTGGCATTCCCCAGTGATTCCGCCGGCCAGATGGCGATTGCGCGCGAGACGCTCAGCGAGCTGGTGGACGCCGAGATACTCGTGCAGAAAGCGGCGCAGCTGAAGATAGATGTCACGCCGGAGGAGGTGGCCTCGTCCGTCGACGACCAGATCCGACGCATCCGGGATCAGTTTCCGAGCGATGTCGACTACCGCCGCGAGCTCCGCGAGGCCGGCTTCGGCACTCCGGAGGAGTACCGGCGCACGCTTGTCGATCAGGCCCGGCGCCAGGCACTTCAGCAGCGGACGTTTACGGAGCTGCGGAAGCGGCTTCGTCCGGCGACAGTAACGGAAGAAGAGGTGAACGTTGCATTCGAGGCGAATCGCGAGCGTCTGCGCCAGCGCCCCGCGGCCGTCACGTTCCGCCAGATCGTCGTTGCGCCCAAGCCGTCCGAAGCATCGAAGGCGCGCGCGCGCGCGAAGATCGACTCGCTCCTCGCGGAGATCAGGGCCGGAGGCGACTTCGAGCAGATCGCGCGTCGCGAATCGATGGACCCGGCCAGCAAGGAGCTGGGCGGTGACATCGGCTGGAACCGGCGCGGCTCCGGCCTGGTCGCCGAGTTCGAGCGCGCGATATTCGCGCTGCCCCCCGGGCGCGTCAGCCCGATCGTCGAAACCTCTTTCGGATATCACATCATCCGGGTGGATCGCGTCCAGCCCGCGGAGGTAAAGGCGCGCCACATCCTGATCCGCCCGACGGTGGATTCGGCAGACATGGAGCGGGCGCGCATCGACGCCGACAGCGTCGCTGCGCAGTGGCGTCGTGGCGCGGACTTCGATCTGCTCGTGCAGCGTCACCACGACCAGTCGGAAGAGCGGGGCATTCTCCAGCCGTACCCGAAGGATTCGCTGCCGGCTTCCTACAAGGCGGCGATCGCGGGCAAGGCGGCGGGCGCCATCACTGATCCGTTCCGACTTGGTGCGGACGCGGCCGTTAAGTTCGCGATTCTGGAGCTCGTCACGTCGACCGAGGGTGGCGAGTACAGCGCCGGGGACGTTCGCGAGCAGATCCGGCAACAGCTCATCGCCGAGCGCGCCACGCGCGGGCTGTTGGACTCCCTGCGGCGCCAGACCTTCGTTTCACTGCGATTGTAGGTGCGCGCGAGGCTGGCTGTCACCGCGGGTGATCCGCGCGGAATCGGCCCCGAGATAATACGCAGAGCGCTCGATGACCCGCGTGTCGTCGAGCGCTGTGACGTTCTGGTGGTGGCCCCCGCAGGTGTGAGGCTCAGCCCGCACGAGACCGTAGGGGAATGGCGGCGCGATGGCGGCCCGGAGCTCGCGGGGGCGCTCAGCGGGAGCGCGATCGAGCGCGCCGTAGCCATGGCGCTGGCGGGTGACGTCGAGGGAATCGTCACCGCGCCGATAGACAAATCCGCGCTGCTCGCCGGCGGATTCGACTATCCCGGGCACACGGAGATGCTCGGCGCGCTGACGGCCAGCGACGTGGCGATGATGCTCACTTCGACCGGACAAGTCCCGGGCCGCGAGCATCCGCTGCGCGTGGTGCTCGCGACGACACACCTCGCGCTGCGCGACGTTCCGGCGGCGGTAACGGCGGAGAGCATCGAGCGGTCGGCGAAGATCACGCGCCATGGCCTGACCGAGTGGTTCGGCATCGGCGACCCGCGCATCGCGCTGTGCGCGCTGAATCCGCACGGCGGTGACCGCCGCAGGTTTGGCGTTGAAGACGAAGATGTGCTCGCGCCTGCCGCCCGCGAGGCCGGGGTCGCGGGGCCCTTTCCCGCGGACACGGTATTCGTGCGCGCGATGAAGGGCGAGTTCGACGCGGTGATCGCGCCGTATCACGACGTCGGGATGACCGCCATCAAAGTCGCTTCGTTCGGATCTGCGGTGAACGTCACGCTGGGCCTGCCTTTCCCGCGGACGTCACCCGATCACGGCACTGCGCTGGACATCGCGGGCCGCGGAGTCGCGGACCCGTCGAGCTTCATCCAGGCGCTGCTGCTGTGCGCGGAGCTTGCTGATCGCGCTCGGCTTCGCGGCGATCGCCCAGCGAATGCAGATCGACCGCGAGCGTCTCGATCCGGCGGCCATCCATCTCCCGCACGGTGAAGATCGCGCCGCCCGCGGTCACGTGATCTCCAGGCGCCGGTAGCCTCCCGAGCGTGCCGAACACGTACCCGCCAATGGTCGTGTAGTCCTCGTCCGGCACCTCGAGAGCAAAGCGCTCGTTGAGATCTCCGATGTGCGTGCTCCCAGGGACGATCGTCTCGCCGCCCCTGGTTTCCACGGGCTTTTCAGCCGGATCGTCGTACTCGTCGAGAATCTCGCCCACGATCTCCTCGAGCAGATCTTCCATCGTGACGACGCCCGCAGTTCCGCCGAACTCGTCGAGGACCACCGCCATGTGCTCCTTGAGCCGCTTGAAATCCGCGAGCACGTCCTCTACTTCGCGCGAGCCCGGCACCATGTGAACCGGCCGCATCACGGCCTGGAGCGTGAACTCGTTGCGACGCCGCACCGCTTCGATGAGGATATCCTTGGTGAGGACGAGCCCGACGATGTTGTCGATGCTGTCCTCGTACACGGGATACCTGGAATATCCCCTGTCTTCGACTGTCACCAGCACGTCGTCGAGTGAAGCTTCCAGGGCAAACGCGGCGACGTCCGTGCGCGGGGTCATTACGCCGCTCGCGTTCTTTTCCGAAAACTCGAGCACGGCGTCGATCATGTCCGCGTCCTGAGCTTCGATCGCCCCGCCTTCCTGCGCCTGCTCCACCAGGATGCGAAGCTCGTCCGGCGAATGGACACTGTCTTCTCCGGGAAGCGCGTGTAACCCGAACAGCCGCAGCATGAAGTTGGACGTGCGGTTGATGATCCACACAAACGGGCGCGATAGCGACGCGAACAGCATGAGCGGCGGCACGAGCCACTTGGCCATCCTCTCGGGGTGATTCAGTGCGGCCGCCTTGGGGACCAGCTCTCCGAACACGACGTGCACGTAGCTCGCGATGGCGAACGCGATGATCGCCGCGATACTGACGCGGGCAGGAATCTCGACGCCGGCCGGCAGTCGCGCGAATACGTCCGTCATCGTGGATTGAGCCACCCAGCCCAGCGCGAGGCTCGAGAGCGTCACGCCAAGCTGGCTCGCCGGCAGTAATCCCGAGATATTTGACGAGGCGCGCAGCGCCACGCGCGCGAGTCGGTCGCCGGTGCGAACCATCGCCTCCAGCCGGTTCCGGCGGGAGCGAACAAGCGCGAACTCGGCGCCGACGAAGAAACCGTTCAGGAGCACGAGAACTACGATGGCGGAAAGCCTTCCGAGCACGGTAAGAACTTACTACAGGGTAGGCCTCTAATGAAGGCTCCCATGGCCGGCGCGGCTGACCGCGTGGGCCACGCCGGGCACTCCCACGTAAACGAGGATTCGTCGCGCCTTCGGACGGCGCTGGCGATCACGGCCACGCTGATGGTCGCCGAGGTAGTAGGGGGAGTCGTCAGCAACTCGATCGCGCTGCTCGCCGACGCGGGGCACATGCTCACGGACGTGGCTGCGCTGGGGCTTTCGTTGTTCGTAGCATGGTTCGCGCATCTGCCCCGAACGTCGCGCAGGACCTATGGCTATCTGCGCTGGGAGATTCTGGCGGCGCTGATCAACGGCGTCACTCTGCTGCTGCTTTCGGCGTGGATAGTCTGGGAGTCGCTCGCCCGGTTCAACAATCCGGAGCCGATCACGGGACGCGTGATGCTGATCATCGCTGTTCTGGGTCTCGCCGCCAATCTTGCGGCGGCGCGAGTGCTGCACCCGGCGTCGGAATCGAGCCTCAATGTGCGGGGTGCGTACCTGCACGTGCTCGGCGACCTGCTGGCCTCGGTTGGAACGGTGGTAGCCGCGCTCGTCATATGGACGACTGGCTGGCTCGCCGCCGATCCGCTGGCCTCGCTGTTGACGACCGCGCTGATAGTGCGCGGCGCGTGGAATCTGGTTCGCGAATCCGTCGACATCCTGCTGGAATCCGCACCCGCGCATATCCCGCCCGGCGAGATCAGGGCGCGGCTCGAGGCCATTCCCGGACTAGAGTCACTGCACGACCTGCACGTCTGGTCGGTGAGCTCGGGGAGGGTCGCCATGAGCGCGCACGCCGTGGTGAACGATCCGGAGCGTCACCAGCCGATATTGGAGCAGGTGCAGGCCGAGATGAGATCGTTCGGGATCGAGCACGTCACCGTTCAGCTGGAGCGGCACGACTCGGCCGGTGGCGAAACCCGCCTGCACCAGCTGGATCGCCGGCGAAACTGATTCCGCCGCCCCGCGTGGACGCGTATAGTAGTGCGGTGAAAACGTCCACGACCGCCGGCACGGCGACCGCATGAAGGATCTCCGCGAGCAGCTGCAGGCGACGCTGGGCGACAGCCTCATCCTCGAGCAGGAGCTCGGCGGTGGCGGAATGTCGCGGGTGTTCGTGGCGCACGAGGCCGCGCTGGGCAGAAAGGTCGTGGTGAAGGTTCTGCCGCCGGACATGGCCGCGGCGGTCAACATCGACCGGTTCCGCCGCGAGATCCAGATGGCGGCGCAGCTGCAGCATCCGCATATCGTCCAGCTGCTCGCGGCGGGCGAGACGGAGGGGCTGCCTTACTTCACTATGCCGTTCGTGAAGGGGGAATCGCTGCGTGCCAAGCTGGCGCGTGGTGGCGAGCTGCCCGTCTCCGAGTCGGTGCGCATCCTGCGCGAAGTCGCGTCAGCGCTATCCTACGCGCACGAGAACAACGTGGTGCACCGGGATATCAAACCGGAGAACGTGCTGATCTCGGGTGGCTCTGCGATGGTGACCGACTTCGGCGTGGCGAAAGCAGTGAGCGCGTCGAGCGGCGGCGCGAGCCTCACCTCGCTCGGAGTGGCGCTCGGCACGCCCGCGTACATGGCGCCGGAGCAAGCGACGGCGGATCCGAATACCGACCATCGCGCTGACATTTACGCGCTCGGCGTGCTCGCATATGAGATGCTGAGCGGAAGCATTCCGTTCTCCGGCCGCTCGCCGCAGGCCATGCTCGCGGCGCAGGTTACCGAGACTCCGGACCACGTCACGCGCCGCCGGCCCGCGATCCCGCCGATGCTCGCGAATCTGGTGATGTGGTGCCTGGAGAAGCGTCCCGCAGACAGGCCGCAGTCTGCGGCGGAGGTAGTGCACGAACTGGACGCGTTGACGACGCCGAGCGGAGGCATGGCGCCGACCACGGCGCAGAGATCCGTGAGCGCGCCTGTTCAAGTGCCGAGACGCACGCTTGCGATCGCGGGCGGGCTGCTGGCGCTCGCGCTCATCGGCTTCGCCGGGTGGAAAATGACGAGGCCGGCGGCGGCGTCTGCCGAGTCGATACCGACTCCTGCTCTAGCAGTGCTCCCGTTCGAGAATCGCGGGGACGATAAGGGTCAGGAGTTCACGGACGGCATGACGGAAGAGATCACCAACCGGCTCTCCTCGATCCGCGGGCTGCGCGTCGTCGGACGGCAGAGCGCGCGCAGCTACGCGGCCAGCGACAAGCCGCTGCAGCAGATCGCTCAGGAGCTGGGCGTGCAATACTTGCTCACGGGAACGGTACGCTGGGACAAGGACGCGGCCGGCAAGGAGATCGTGCGCGTCAGTCCCGCGCTCATTCGCGCGTCAGATGCCACGCAGGTCTGGGGAGACGCCTATCAGACCGTTCTCTCTGGGATGTTCGAGGTGCAGTCGCAGGTTGCGTCGTCAGTCGCGAGCGCACTGAACGTCGCGCTGCTGGAGCCGGAGCGCGAAGCGCTCGTCGCGAAGCTCACCGAAAACGTGGAAGCCTATTCGCTGTATTTGCGAGGGACGGAGCTGCTGCGCTCCGTCCTGGTCCCGACAATCAGGGAAGCTGCGTTGCTCCTGGAGCGCGCGGTCGCGCTCGACCCCGATTTCGCACAGGCGCACGCCAAGCTGTCGGTGGCGCACACCGAGTTGTTCTGGTTTTACGGAGACCGCAGCGCTCAGCGCCTCCGCCTTGCCAAGGCCGCGGCCGACCGGGCGCTGGAGCTGCAGCCCGGGCTCCCGGAGGGGCACGAAGCGCTCGGCGTTTACTACTATCACGGATTCCTGGACTATGAGAGCGCTCTGCGCGAGCTGGCCGCCGCGGAAAAAGGTCGGCCGAATAGCGCCGACGTCGTATTCTTCAAAGCGTTCGTGCAACGACGTAGCGGAAAGTTCCAGGAATCGGTCGCGACCATGGCACGCGGGATCGAACTCGATCCTCGCGCAGCAGCCTACATCGCGGACGCAGGAAGCACCCACCGCTATCTGCGGCAATATGATGCGGCGGAGCGATTGGCCGACCGGGCACTGATCGTGAGCCCTGATCAGCCCGATGCGGTGCTCACAAAAGCTCTGGCCGTTTTTGGGCGCAGCGGAGACGCGGGCACGGCCGTGAAGATCTTTTTCGACGCGTGGGCCCGCGCGCCGGACAAGGACGCCCGCACCGCGGGTGCGCTCGTGTGGGGATGGCCGTTCACCCACCATCCAGGGATCGCCCAGGCAGTCTCCGATCTCAAGTGGACGCGGGACTTGGGCGATCAGGGTGTGGTGATGACGGACAAAGCCTGGTTCTTTCGCGAGCGGGGTGACGCCGATCGCGCCCGTACGCATGCTGAC
>JACDCY010000191.1 GCA_013817305.1 Gemmatimonadaceae bacterium
AGGGCCCCTCGTCGCTATACGTGAGTCACGTATAGCGCCTTGGTTGGTGCGTGCGGTGTCAGTTTCCAGCCAGACCTTCAAGTCATGCCGGTGGCCGCTCCCGCCGTCGTCGATTGCTGGGCCACCTCCACCAACGACGCGCACGCCTGGCACACAGTAAAACTCAAGCTGCAAACTTGATGCTATACGTGACTCACGTATAGCATCGTCCTTTCGGCAATGCCTTTCGGGACACGATCTCATCATACGCGGCATCAGCGCCTGTCCGCTCATTCTTTCCCACTCCAGCTGCGAGCGTGGCGTAAGCGCGAGAATCTCTCGCAAAGTGAGGCCGCGCTGAAGTTGCAGATCTCAAGACGAACCCTGCAAGAGTGGGAGCAAGCTCGCGCTGTGCCGCACGGCATTTGCGCGCGACTGCTCGACTCTGGCGGCGGTCGTGCTCCTGCTATACGTGAATCACGTATAGCACCCTGCTGGGCTTCTGCGGGGTTTAAGCATGGCCCCCAAGGAGGCGTCAGAGCGTGCAAATCGGCGAGAGCATTCATCGGGTTCCTCTCCGCGGCACTCCGGAGATCACGGACGGCGCGGGACCCAGCCGATTTCCTTGTATTCCCAATCCACGCGGTCGGGCCGCAGGGTCAACACGCCGAACCCGGCGTCGGTGCCGTGCCAGCGACCGCGCCACCACTGGCCGCAGACCGCGCCGCCGGTGATGAACGTCGTGCCGCGCCAGCGCAGCATTTCATTGACGTGCAGGTGGCCCTGCAGGACCAGGTGCAGCCGGTGCTTCGCGAAGCAGTCGAGCACTTCGCGGTTGTTGACCACGACCCGGTTGCGCGGCGCGGCCTGTTCGTGGCCCGCCGTCGCCTGAAAGAAACTGGTGAGCAGCGGCACGTGGGTGGCGAGGACGATCGGCGTTTCGGGGCGGACGTGCGCGAGCTCGCCGCGCAACCACGCGAGTTGCGCCTCGTCGACATAGCCGCGGTATTTCAGCGCGTCGCCCGTCACTTGCACGCTGTCGAGCAGGATGATGTGATAGCCGGCGGCCTCGGAGGAGGAGAACGTGCGCGGGATGCCGAGTTCCTCGCGAAATGCCGCGCGCGGGTCGGACTCGGGTTCGCTGCCGTCCTCCGGGATCGCGCCGACGAAATCGTGGTTGCCGATGACCGTGAGCAGGCGCGGCGAAAGCTGGTCGCGCAGGTGCTTGCGGTAGGCCTGCCAGCGGTGTGCGACCGCGGTGCGCGAGGATTGGAAACCGTCCGTAATGCAGTCGCCGCCGCACAGGGCCAGGTCGGCGCGCTGCTCATTCATCTGGTGCGCGGCGCTGGACATCGCCTCCGGCGTATCCCATTCGACGCGCGCGTGGATGTCGGTGAAGAACAGGACGCGCATCGATTCCCGGGATCCGCCCGGCGCCGCCCAGGAGGCTTGTTTCGGCCAGCCCAGCGAAATGGCCGCGGCTCCGGATGCGGCAAGGAAGCGTCGTCGATTCATGATGGCGGGGGCATGTTTCTCCGGCGCTGGCGAAGATTGTACGCCGCGGCGAGCGCGACGACAAGGAGCAGCGCTCCCAAAACCGCTTGCGCCTGCCGCTCGGTGAAGCCCGTGAGGATCTCCCGGCTCACCGGGCTCACGTGGGGCTCGCCGCTTGAGGCGGCTGCCGCGCGCGCGCGCAGGTCGGCCGGCCAGTCCATGCCCGCGGCGCGCAGGGTGTGCGGATACCAGTTCTCGAGCAGGCGCTGTTCGAAGACGGAAGTGCTTATGAACTCCTTGTGCTTCGCGGGGTCGCCGCGGTTCGCGTGCGCGACCTTAAGATAGCGATCGCGGCGGAACAAGCGGACGCGCAGCTCGTGCAGGAACGGGTCCCGCATGGGGGAGTATTGGGACAAGAAAACCTCATACTCGTCATCGTGCCCCATGCGCCTAAGGATTTCCCCCGCCTCCTCCGCCCGCGCCGTGTCCGTCTCCCGCAACTGGTCCGCCGTCAGGCGCGACTTAAACCAGCCGACCTCCGGGTCGTCGATGCGGTGGCCGTATTCGACCATCGCCTCGTCGAAGACGAGAGGTTCGGCCGGTACGAATACAGCGGGCGCCACACATCGGGCGTGTTGGAGAAGCAGCCGAGCAGGAGCAGCAGGACGAGGGCGGCGAGGCGCCAGGCCGCGCGTGCGGAACGGAGCCCCGCGGG
>JACDCY010000192.1 GCA_013817305.1 Gemmatimonadaceae bacterium
GTCGTCAGACCGCGCGGAAGATTCTCGCCGAGTCCGGCGTCGATCCGACCCTGCGCGTCCGCGACCTGAATGACGCCGACACGAACCGGCTGCGGCAGCTCATCGAGCGCGATTTCCGCGTCGAGGGAGCGCTGCGCACCGAAGTCGCCATGAACATCAAGCGGCTCATGGACATCGGCTCGTATCGCGGTATCAGACATCGCCGGGGACTACCTGTTCGCGGCCAGAGAACGCACACGAACGCGCGCACCAAGAAGGGTCCGCGTCGCGCTATCGCGGGCAAGAAGAAGGTGACCAAGTAATGGCTATCGGGAAAAAGACCAAGCGCGTCATCGAGGCGGAAGGCATCGCCTACGTCAACGCGACCTTCAACAACACCATGATCACGATCACCGACGCGCGCGGCAACACGATCTCGTGGGGCTCGTCGGGCAAGGCCGGGTTCAAGGGGTCCAAGAAATCGACGCCGTTCGCGGCGACCGTCGCCGCCGAGGCGGCTGGTCGCGAGGCCGTCACGCTGGGCGTGCGCAAGGTGCACGTGCGCGTGCAGGGTCCGGGCAGCGGACGCGAGTCGGCGATCCAGGCGCTCGCTTCCGCGGGCCTCCAGGTCAAGTCGATCAGAGACGTGACGCCGATTCCGCACAACGGCTGTCGTCCGCCCAAGCGGCGGAGGGTCTAGCACATGAGATACACGGGACCGAGCTGCCGTCAGTGCAGACGCGAAGGCACGAAGCTGTTTCTGAAGGGCACCAAGTGCTTCACGGAGAAATGCCCGGTGGAGCGTCGCCCGACGCCGCCTGGACAGCACGGCGCCAACACGGCGCGGCGCAGAAAGACCTCCGAGTACTCGAAGCAGCTGCGTGAGAAGCAGAAGATCAAGCGCATCTACGGGCTGAGCGAGAAGCAGTTCCGGAACACGTTCGAGCGCGTCTCGACGCTGCCCGGAATCACCGGCCACAACCTGTTGTCCGCGCTGGAGACACGGCTCGACAACATCGTGTACCGGATGGGCTTCGCCGCGAGCCGGAAGGCAGCGCGGCAGCTGATCCGCCATCGTCACGTCGAGATCGGCGGCAAGCGGGTCGACGTGCCGAGCTATCAGGTGGCACCCGGCCAGGAAGTGACGGTGCGCATGAAGTCACGCGAGCAGGCGTCGGTGATGGCCGCGATGGACCAGTCGTCGCGCGGCGCGCCGCTGTCGTGGATCGCCGTGGACAAGGAATCGTTCAGCGGCCGCGTTCTCGAGCGTCCGAGCCGTCCGAGCATTCCGATCGCGGCGCAGGAACAGCTCGTAGTGGAGTTGTACTCGAAGTAAGTAGAACTGTTTTTGGATTCTGGTTTGTGGATTGTGGTGCGCCGACCAAAATCCAACAACCACAATCCGATTATCGGTCGGGACCCTAACTCCCGTACTAGCTCACCGCGCGTTAGGGGCGGGGTGGCGAGTCGCCCGAAAGGGCGAGACCAGAGGATAAACGAGAAAATATGCCCCAGACTGTAGATCTCCGCGGCCTTGTCCGCCCGCAGCTAGTCGAAGCGACCAAGCGCGAAGACAATCCGCATGTAGCTGAATTCCGTCTCCAGCCGCTCGAGCGCGGCTACGGCCACACCCTCGGCAACGCCATGCGGCGCATGCTGCTGTCGTCGCTGCGCGGGTCCGGCGTGTGGGGGTTCCGCATCGACGGAGTCCTGCACGAGCACCAGACAATTCCGGGCGTCGTCGAAGACGTGCACCAGATCATCGGCAACCTGAAGTCGCTGGCGCTGTCGCTGCACGAGGACGTCGAGAACGCGATCCTGCGGATCACGAAGTCCGGCGCCGGTGCGGTGACGGCCGCCGACATCGAAGGGCAGGGCGGCGTTCGCGTCGTCAACCAGGAGCACCATCTCTTCACGCTCCAGGACGATCGCGACATCAACGTCGAGCTGTACGTCAACAAGGGTCGCGGCTACGTCGAGGCGGATCAGCACCCGCTCGAGCGCGGACTCCCGGTCGATCTGGTTCGCGTAGACTCCATCTACAGCCCGGTTCGCCGCGTGAACTTCTCGGTGGCCGAGACTCGCGTCGGCCAGCGCACGGACTACGACAGGTTGACGCTCACGGTCGAGACCAACGGCACGATCACGCCGGAGGAGGCCGTCAGCTATGCGGCCGCTCTCGCGCAGACGCACTTCCAGTACTTCGCC
>JACDCY010000078.1 GCA_013817305.1 Gemmatimonadaceae bacterium
CGTACTCGCCCGGAATGAACATCGACTTCTGGGTGATCGGCCTGCAGATCCTCGGCGTGTCGTCGCTCGCGGCGGCGTTCAACTTCCTGACGACGATCATCAACCTCCGCGCGCCCGGCATGACGCTCATGCGGATGCCGATGTTCACCTGGATGTCGTTCGTCGTGCAGTTCCTGCTCGTGCTCGCGTTTCCGGTCATCACGGTCGCGCTCGTCTTCCTGCTGTTCGACAGGTTCTTCGGAACCAACTTCTACACGATCAGCGCCGGCGCGGACCCGCTCCTCTGGCAGCACCTGTTCTGGATCTTCGGGCATCCCGAGGTCTACATCCTGATCCTGCCGGCGTTCGGTCTCGTGTCAGAGATCCTGCCCACATACTCGCAGAAGCCGCTGTTCGGCTACGCGGTCATGGTGTACTCGGGCATCCTGATCGGCTTCCTCGGCTTCGGCGTCTGGGCCCACCACATGTTCGCCGTGGGAATGGGACCGGTGGCCGACACCGTGTTCAGCCTGACCACGATGCTGATCGCCATCCCTACGGGCGTCAAGATCTTCAACTGGATCGCGACGGTGGCGCAGGGCAAGCTCCGGTTCACTACCGCGATGCTGTTCGGGCTCGGCCTGGTCTCGCTGTTCACGATCGGCGGAATCTCGGGCATCATGCACAGCTCGCCGCCGGCGGATCTGCAGCAGACGGACACGTACTTCATCGTTGCCCATTTTCACTATGTGCTATTCGGCGGCTCGATGATGGGGATTTTCGGCGGCATCTACCATTACTACCCGAAGATTTTTGGCCGGCTGATGAGCGAAGGACTGGGCAAGATTCACTTCTGGCTCACGTTTATCGCGATGAACCTGACGTTTTACCCGATGCACTTCAGCGGAATGCTCGGCATGCCGCGCCGCATCTACACGTACGACGCCGGCCAGGGCTGGGACACGTACAACGCCATGTCCAGCGGCGGCGCGTACCTGCTCGCGATCTCGGTCGCGATCTTCGTCTTCAACTTCCTCAAGAGCCTCAAGCGCGGCGCGATCGCGGGCCCGAATCCGTGGAACGCGCCGACTCTCGAATGGTCGATTCCCTCGCCGCCGCCCGAGTACAACTTCGCGCAGATGCCCGAGGTTCACTCGCGCTATCCGATGTGGGACCAGCGCGCGAGCGACGTCGATCATCCGAGGGTGAATCTGACCGAAGGCAAGTCGCCTGAGCAGATGGGCATCATCATGCCGTACAACACCATCAAGCCGCTGTTCGTCGCGCTGGGAATGGTGATCATGTTCATCGGTCTGATCTCGAGTCGGACGGAGACAGGGGGCAGTAAGCCGGTGCTCTGGGTGATCTTCGCTGGCGCGGCCATCATGATCGGCTCCCTGTATGCCTGGCTCCTGTCGCCGCTCGAGCCGGAGCATCACTGATGCACTACACCACGACCGGGCTCGACAACCGCAAGATCG
Organism: Gemmatimonadaceae bacterium; assembly: GCA_013817305.1. Lineage (GTDB taxonomy): Bacteria > Gemmatimonadota > Gemmatimonadetes > Gemmatimonadales > Gemmatimonadaceae > JACDCY01. The sequence goes on from JACDCY010000078.1 coordinate 1,461, forward strand.
CGATCTGGGCCTTCATCGGCTCAGAGTGCATGCTGTTCATGTCGCTCATCTCCACGTACCTCATCTACAAGGGGAAGAGCATAGTCGGGCCGTACCCGCACGACTCGTGGACCGATCCGATGACCGGCAGGGTGTTCCACGGAATTCTCGACATCCCGGTCACGTCGGCTTCGACGTTCGTGCTGCTGATGTCATCGCTCACCATGGTGCTCGCGCTTGCCGCGGTGCAGAACCGCCACGTTCCAAAGCATTCGTTCGGCGACCGATTGCTCGGCTCCTCCAAGACCTGGCTTTTCACGACTGCGCTGCTCGGTGCGGTCTTCCTCGGCTTCCAGGCATTCGAGTTCACGGCGTTCGTGAACGAGGGGCTGACGATCCGCACCAACCTGTTCGGCTCGACGTTCTTCACGCTGACCGGATTCCACGGCGCGCACGTCAGCGCCGGCGTGCTCTGGCTGCTCACCCTGCTCGCGATCGACTTCAAGCGCGGACTCCAGCCGTCGGACGAGATGGCGGTGGATCTGTGCGCGCTGTACTGGCACTTCGTCGACGTGATCTGGATCGCGATCTTCACACTCATCTATCTCATCAGGTAGCGGGGCGAACGACTGATGTCACAGCCACACGACAAGACGCCGGTTACGGATTCTTCGCATGCGCTGCCAGCTGCCGGCGAAAGCTCGGCGGGCCACGCGCATCACGCGAGCGAGAAGCCGCACCCCACGTGGAAGCAGTACAAGTGGGTCGCGCTGATCCTGACGCTCATCACGGTGATCGAGGTGTGGGTGTACTACATCCCGTCGTTCGTGGCGTCGCGGCTGTTCGTGCCATCGCTGCTGATCATGTCGGCGATCAAGTTCGCGATCGTGGTGATGTTTTACATGCACCTGCGGTACGATCACAAGCTGTTCAAGGTGCTGTTTACCGGGCCGCTGATCATCGCGATCACCTCGTTGATCGCGTTGATGTTCCTCTTCGGGCAGGTGGCGGTCAGACTCAGTTAAGAGTCTGTTATTGGTTGTTGTTTTCCGGTTTGACGCCGCGACCGACTCTAGGCAGTTTGAACTGGAATCCAAGTTTGGAGTGCACCAGTAACGAGTGGATCAGTTCCGAGTTCACTTCCCACTGGTACACTCGCCACTGGCGCACTCCGAACTTGGAGCCCCCGTCCAAATGCCAGGAGCCAAAGATGATTGGGTTTTTTTCCGCCCGTACGCTGCACGTTGCTTTGCTGTGCCTGGCGAGCGCCTGCGCCACCGCGCCGGCCACGAGCGAGACCGCACCGCCCGTCTCCCCGGCTGCCGCGAGCACGGTCGCAATCCCTGACACCGACCCCCGCGTCCGCTCCGCTCTCGATAACCTCCGCGCCGCCGACGCCTGGCTGATCGAGCAGCAGATCTCCATCTGCCAGATCGAAGCCCCGCCGTTCAAGGAGCGGCGGCGCGCCGAGGACTTCGCGGCTCGCTTCCGCGCCCTCGGCTACGCGAATGCCCGGCTCGATAGCATCGGCAACGTCATAGTCGAGCGCCCGGGCGAGCCCGGCGAGCCGGTGCTCGTGCTTTCCGCGCACCTCGATACCGTGTTCCCCGAAGGCACCGACGTCACGGTTCGGCAGAGCGGCGATACTCTCCGCGGCCCCGGCATCGGAGACGACTGCCGCGGGCTTGCCGTGCTCCTCGCGATCGGGCGATCGCTCAATGAGACGAACGTGCGCACGCGAGGCACGATCATTTTCGTTGGGACTGTCGGCGAAGAGGGCGCTGGCAACCTGCGCGGCGTGCGGCACCTGGTTGACGTATCGCTCAAGGACCGCATCGACCATTTCGTTTCCATAGATGACGCGGGCTTTACGCTCGTCACCGCTGCCGTCGGAAGCAATCGGTATCGGGTGACGTACCGCGGTCCCGGGGGCCACAGCTACACGGACTTCGGCATGCCCAACCCGAATCATGCGCTTGGCCGCGCGATCGCCCTGCTTTCGGAAGTGAGAGTGCCCGAGCATCCGAAGACCACGTACTCCGTGGGGATCGTCGCGGGCGGCACGACCGTCAACGCGATCCCGGCGACGGCATCGATGGACGTCGATCTGCGGTCAGAATCTCCCACTTCGCTGGCGACGCTCGACAGCACGTTCCGTCGCGCGGTGGCAAGTGCGCTCGCCGCCGAGCGGGCGCGGTGGCCCACCTCCAGCACGGCGCTGAACGTGAAGATCGACACGATCGGCATCCGGCCGGCCGGAACGCAATCGGATGCATCGGAGCTCGTGCGCGCGGCCATCAGCACGGCGCGTGAGCTGGGGGTAACGGTGAAGCCCGAGGCGAGCAGCACCGACGCCAACTACCCGATCTCGCGCGGAATCCCCGCCATCACCATCGGCTACGGCGGGATCGCCCGCGGCACACATTCGCTCGCCGAGATCTGGATCAAAACGCCGGACGCCGACATGGGGCCGCGCTGGGCCATGCTCATCGCCTTCCGACTGGCCGGCGTGCGTTGATGCCCGCGCTCTTCCTCCATCCGCTCTCCGCGCTCACGATCCAGGATTGGAGCATCCACTGGAGCACGGTCATCGGACTTGTGGCGCTCGGCGCGCTGTACGTGTACGCGTGGCGGCTCGAGCGGCCGAACCTCGCGGAGAAGGTTTCGTTTTTCGCCGGCCTCACGATCATTTTCCTTGCGCTCAATGGTCCCATCCACGACCTGAGCGATTTCTACCTGTTCAGCGCGCACATGGTGCAGCATCTCCTGCTCACGCTGGCGGTCCCGCCGCTGCTGATCGCAGGAGTCCGCGGCGGAATGCTGCGCCCGCTGCTGGGCGTACGGGTGATCGGCCCCTTGGCGCGCTGGCTCACCAAGCCGATCATCTGCTTCGCTCTGTTCAACATCGTGCTGACGCTCTGGCACCTCCCCGTGTTCTACAACACGGCGATGGCAGACCACAACGTGCACATCGTGCAGCACCTCACGATGATGATCACGGCGACGCTGATGTGGTGGCCGCTGATGAGCCCGCTGCCTGAGCTGCCGAGGCTGTCGTACCCTGGACAGATGCTGTACTGCTTTCTGATGGTGATCCCGATGTCGGTCGTCGCCATCTACATCGCGCTGGCGGACTCGATCCTGTATCCCGCGTATGCCTCCGCGCCGCGAATATGGGGAATCTCACCGATGCTCGATCAGCACATCGGCGGCCTCATCATGTGGATCCCCAGCGGCCTGTTCTTCTACGCCATCATGTCCGTCGTTTTCTTCAAGTGGGTCAAGCGCGGCGAAGACTCAACCGAGGCCGCGCAGATCGGATGGACCCCGGTCGCCGAAAAACCGGCATGATTCGTTTGCGTGTCGGCGCGGGGGGTGGGACCCCACCCCAAAGGCATCGGATCGAAGTCCGATTTCTCGATTTCGCAGGTCCATCCGATCAGCGCGCGCACCCATGCCCCGCGCCGACCCACTCGATTTCGTGGTCGTACGGGCAACCTGTCCGGCGCCCTGATGGATCGCATCGCGCCACTGCTCCGTTACCATCGCCCGGTGGCGGGGTGGCGGGCGGGATGTCCTCGCAGCGCGCGTCTTAGCGAGCGCAGTTTGCTCGCGTAGCGCGCGAAGAGGATACCCCGCTCGCCATCCCGCCACCGACACCGGGCACCCGAAACCTCAGCAGCAGGCCGCGATGCGGACCATCCTCCCCTCGCTCGGACTCCACGCAATCACGTACGTCTCTTCCCCACCCGCGTAGTACCTGAACGCGGGCATGTTGCGCGTCTCGGCGACGATCGCCTGGATGCGCGCGGTGGAAACGCTCCGTGCAAAAACGTTGATCTCGTCGTACGCGCCCACCGGGAGGGGGCCCCAGCGCTTGAGTGATTTCGAGACGCGATACTCCTGCTCGGCCACGTCGTAGCGAATGGCGTCGAGATCAGCTTCGGTCTTGCCGGAGTAACGCGGCGCAGCCGAGCCGGGAATGAACGCCGAATCCGCGAAGATCTTCCCCACCTCCCGCTCCGTTGCGCGCAACACCGCCGCCGAGTCCCGAGCCGATCCCGCCCTGGCGTATTTCATGTATGCGACAGCAGGCCACTCGTGCCGGTACAGCAGACCATCCTTCGACGTGCGAATCTCGAGACGCACGGTCATGGAATCGAGCGGCCCCTTTCCGACCGTCGCAACCAGGCGCTCGGCGTTTTCATCGTCGCCGTCCAGCTCGCGGTACGCATCCTGGCGCCACCGCAGGTCGGAGCTCGCAGCGACTGACGCCGCTATATCACGAACAGCTGTTTCATTGGCGGACACGGCCGACGTGTCCGAATCGCTACCTTCGCCCGAACAGCCAAGGAGGGCAAGGGCCATGAGAGTGGTACGGGCACCCTTACGTGCGTGGGGATTCATGCCGCAAATTTAGCGCGCTCTGGTGCGATCCGTGCACCAACATCTTGAAGAAAATTCCACCCGCAACGAGCCCGGAGGATTCATGCACGCCGCTTCGAAGCTGGCCGCCGCGATTTGCTTCCTTGGCGCCCTTACTGCCTGTGCCAAGTCTGATGATACGCCGGCGGATACGGCCACCGTGGACACCGCGGCAGGCGCCGCCAATCTGACTCCAACCCCTGGTATGGAAGGCACTCCGGCCGCGCCTTCAACCTCGACGGGCGATGCGCTCGTGCACGTCCCTCTCACCGAATGGAAAGTCACGGTCAGCAAGGCCGCGATCAGCCCGGGCGTAACCACGTTCCACGCCATGAACCAGGGCACCTATACGCACGCGTTCGAGATCGAGGGCAACGGCAAGGAGTGGAAGAGCGATCCCATTGCCCCCGGCGGAACCGCGACGCTCACGCCCACGCTGACGGCCGGTACGTACGAAGTGTATTGCCCGATCATGGATAGCCATGGGAATCATCAGCAGAAGGGTATGCGGACGACATTCACCGTTCGCTAATTGGGAGCACGCTGCGTGCTGCATGCCGCGTCGCGTAGAGTCCTGAGCGAGCGGCACGCAGCGCTTTTCCTCTCGGTATTCGGGGCGTTGGTGTGCGGCACACCGTCGACACCCGCAACCCAGGCTGCGGAGCCGCCGCCGGTCCAGGAGGTAATACCCGGCATCGAAGTCCTGCTCTCCGACTCGCTGCATCTCGTCCGCGGCCAACGTGTCGGCATCGTCACCAACCACACCGGCCGCGACCGGCGCGGCACCAGCTCCATCGACCTCCTGCACAGAGCGCCAGGCGTCCGTCTCACCGCGATCTTCGGTCCCGAGCACGGCGTGCGCGGGACGGAGCGCGACGGCGTCCGCATCGCCTCCAGCTTCGACTCCGCGACCGGCGTTCCCATCCACTCACTGTACGGCGCGACGCGCACGCCGACGCCACGGATGCTCGCGAACGTGGACGTCCTGCTGTACGACATTCAGGACGTGGGCGCGCGGGTGTACACGTACGTGTGGACGATGGCGCTCGCCGCCGAAGCCGCGAAGAAGTCCGGCAAGCGCTTCATCGTGCTCGACCGGCCCAATCCCATCCGCGCCGATCGTATCGAAGGCGGCGTGCTCGAGGCGAGGTACAAGTCGTTCACCGGATTGCATCCCGTCGCGTTGCGGTACGGGCTCACGCCGGGCGAGATGGCGCGCTACCTCATTGGTGCGAAGCTGATAGACGCCGAAGTGACCGTCGTTCCTCTGAAGAACTACCGGCTCTCGATGTGGTGGGACGAGACCAGGCTCGACTGGCGGAACCCGTCCCCCAACATCCGCGATCTCGATGCGGCGCTGCTGTACCCGGGCACAGTCTTCTTTGAGGCGACCAACATTAATGAAGGTCGCGGGACCGAAGCGCCGTTCAAGCTGATCGGCGCGCCCTGGCTCACCGACGCGGGCGCGATCGCGCTCGAGCTCAACGCAAAGCGAATCCCGGGCGTGCGGTTCGATTCCACCTCACGGCGCATCGGACCGAACGCGAAATTCAACGGCCGCACGATCCCGATGATTCGCATCACAGTCACAGATCGCGACGCTATGCGCCCCGTCGAGCTCGGCGCGCACATGCTGCGCGCGATTTACGCCAGGCACCCGCGCGAGTTCAAGTGGGAGAGCAACGGGATCGAGCGGTTGTCAGGATCCCGAGCGCTGAGGCAAGCGGTTCAGTCTGGGGAGATCGAAGAGCTGATCGAACGGTGGGGGCGGGAGTCGATCAGCTTTCGGAAGGAGGTCGCGGGGTTCCGGTTGTATAGGTAAGGGAAAAAGCACAACAGCGATGGGTAAGTGGTCGTGGGTGATGGTTTTGGGTTAACCGATTGGTCGACGGTTAACGGTTAACGGTTAACGGTTAACGGTTCTGGGTTCTGGGTTCACCGCCCACCATTGACCGTTGACCTATTACCCGTCGTTCACCAAGACCATCACCTACGACCAGTTACCCATCCCTGTTGTTGCAGGGGCCGTTCAGCTCCCAACCAGACTAGGCCGTAGCTGCCCGATCCGCTCCGCGATGCTCGCCGCGGCCTCGGCCGTCGCTTCTCCGATCGCTGTTTCGCGCACGTTGTCCGTCCCCACCTTGCCGCCGCCGAGTCCCCATCCGCCCATCCCGAACAGAGTAACCCCCCAGCCTCTGCTGGACTTCCCTTCGCCGGTGAAGCTGGCCACGATCTCGCCCGTCTCGGCGTCGATGACCCGCGCCGTGAGGTTGACGAACGTGCTGTTCTTCTTTCCTCCGACGCCGTACAGGACCGCCGCGGATGCGAGCCGGCCCGCTATTCCGCCAAGATGCTTCTCCTCGAAGCCAAGTCGGGTGACCGAGCCGGAGATGATGTAGCGGGCGCGGGCGACGCGGGTGGGCGACGCGCTGGTGATCGAATCGGGCTGGATCGACTGCTCCTGCCGGATCGCGTCGAGCTGTCTCCGCTCCAGTACCCGGAACGAGCCGGTCTTCATCAGCTCTTCGATGATCAGGTCGGCCGCGCCGATGCCGAGCGCTTCGGCGAAGTTGGCGCCGTCGCGAATCCCCATCTTCTCGAGCCGCCTGCGCGTGGCTTTGTCGGTGGCGATCTGCGCGGCGACGGTGCCGTATTCGAACGCGCCGATGGTGATCGAGGGGC
>JACDCY010000193.1 GCA_013817305.1 Gemmatimonadaceae bacterium
ACTTGCGGACCTTCAGCGTGAGCTTCGACATCAGACGGACTCCAGTGGCGTGAGGGGGAACGGTCAGCCAACAATCGGCTCTCGTGACGCGGGCGACCCGCCAGGTTCCTGGCTCGTCAGTCGTGAGTCCTTGTCGCGGAGTTGAAAGAGAGAAAAGCAAGGGCGGTGCCCGCGACCGAGGCGAATGGGAAACACAGTTCCCGAAATGCGCACGGCACTTCTCAATCTTGTTCGGGGCAGAGAGTTACGTCGACGAAAAATCTTTTGACTTCTTCCAAACGTGTTCTAGTCCTTAATCAAGCGAGACCTGAGCCGTCTGTTGAAGAGTCGCTCGCGATCCGACGAAGCGACACCCTCTCCGTGCCGAGCCCACCTGGCTCCGCCTTGCGTTGCGATTCTCACGTCATCCGCCCGCTCCTCCTTCCTGCGTGTCGCTCTCGGCGTGCTCACGGATCGGGACATCCGGATCCCGACTTCGAGATGAGGCCACTCACTCCCGGAGCCGCGACACCAGGCGGAAGAACGTCAGCAAGTGTGGGTTCCAGCCCAGCAGGCGCAACACCAATCGACGGCCGGTCCGCAGTACCTGACACGGGATCGTCACGAAGGTGTTCACGAACGTCTTGAACTCCATCCGCAGCACGCGCGTCTTCTCCTCGCGGTGCGGCCCCTGCCAGCGGCCCGGCGACTCCGGCAGCAGCAACGCCCACCACGCCTTCAACGTCCACGCCAGCGCCGTCATCACCATCCACGCCCCGTTGCTGACCAGGGCGTCCACCGGGGCGGCGAGGGCGTGCGTGCCGCCGTGCAACTGGGCCAGCAGGTTCTCCTGATCGCACCGGGCGTTGGCCTCGAACACCACCTCCGCGGCGGTGAGGTCCCGGTCGTTGGTGAGGTAGAAGAAGTACCGCACCTCGGGGAAGAGCACCTGCTCGCCCTTCTCACGCGAGATGTGCTTGCGGACCACGACCATGCGGTAGGTGTTGGTACACGCGGTCGGCCGGTAGTCGAACTCGGCGACTTCTTCCGACTGCAACTTCAACACCTCGAAGTTGCGCTCGCGGACGATGCGGTCCTTCACGGCCTCGGGCCGCGTCCGAGGCCGCGTCTTCACCTCGTACCGCGGCGGGCGACGCAGCGATTGCCACGCCGAGGCCGGCAAACCCTCGGCTTTCGTGAGGAGGTTGGGCCGGGCGTCGTAGCCGAAGACGAAGCGGACCCACGGGAGGGCGTGCCAGCGGTCGAGGTGCTCGGTCTGCGAGAAGTCGGTGTCGCCGCGGAGGACGACGCGGCGGAAGCCGGCCTGTAGGCAGAGCAGAATCGCGCGATCGACCTGGGCGGCGGCTCCCTCGTGCGAGGGCCGGTTGCCGGGGCGGTTGACCAGCCGCAGCACCTCGCCGGTCTCGGCCAGGCTCACGACCAGCGGGTGGTAACCCCAGGTGCCGTCGTAGGCGATGTCCATGCCGGCCTTGCAGGCCCCGGTGGTCGCGACGAGCGTGCCGTCCATGTCGAGCGTGGCGCGGTCGAAGAAGGAGGCGGGCTGCTCGGCCCAGACGTTCCGCCGGGCCGCGTCGATGGCGTCCTGGAGCGTGTCGAGGTCCGCGGCCGTGAAGCGCCGGCAGAAGTCGCCGGCGGTGGTCGGGTCGGGGAGGCGTCGCGCGCCGAGGGCGTCGAGGAAGGCGTCGTCGTTGCGGCGCAGGTCGATGTCCTGGAGGCACGTGCCGTGGCACAGCGCGTTGTAGGCGATGTTGAGGACGTGGTCGGACTCGTGGTAGGGCAGGTGCACCTTGAGCAGGTGCAGTCGCTCGTCGATGGCTTGAGGAAGTCCCACCTTCCGGGCGAGGGTGTGGATGAGCCCGATGCCGCCGTGGGCGATGGCCCGGTCGCGGCGCGACACGTCGTAGTCGATGGGGCGAGCCGAGAGCACGGGCCGGTGGGTGGCGGTATCGCGTGTGCGGTCGAGTCGGCGTTCGATCCGGGACTTGCGGGAGCGGAACCACGAGCGGAAGATGGGCTTCACTTGAAATCCTCGGTCGGTTCCGGGCGAGAGGGAAGCGGCTACTTCCACAAACCCGGGAAACGGCTGAGGATTTCAAGCATTTTGAGAAACACGCCCATCAAAAGGGCTGAGATCACGCTTCGTTAAGGTCTAGTGTCCTGAGT
>JACDCY010000194.1 GCA_013817305.1 Gemmatimonadaceae bacterium
GTGCTGTAGCCCCCTACTCATCCCCATCATCCAGCGCATCGAAATCCGCGTCCGAGACGGATGGCATGGCGTTGACATAGGCGGCCGCGTCAACGTCATTCGGGTCAATGCCCAGGACGCGCAGCAATGTCTCGCGGTCATGCTTCGGTCGCGGAATCTGTGGCCGTGCACCCTTGCTCCGTTTGGGCGCGTCGACCAGCTCCGTCTCTTCGGCCAGTTGCCGGAAGCGGCGGTCGAACGCGGCGAAGCCCAGGTCAAGGGAGAGCCTCGCCCAGGCGCTGTGGCCCGACTGGTGCATATTCAACAGGTCGGAGGGCCGTTGGGGCAGCCGAGCGATCTCCATCAGGTCGAGGATTTTCCACCCCGGCCAGCGTGTCTCGACGAAATCGAAGCATCTCGGCTTCGGCTTTCGCCTCCTGACCGGTCACGACCCGGAAGTAGAATTGCTTGTCACGCGGGTGCAAGTCCTCGACCGACCACACGTTAGGGTCATTGGCGGCATCGGCCTCGGATCGGGTCCGCACTAAGCGCGGCCGCACGAATCCCTTGAGGCAAGCAGCATCAGCCGCATCGGCAACCCCCTCAATCACGTCCATGGTGCCGTGCACGTCCATCGCCGCCCGGCTGTCGGCAAGCGGCTCCCCAAGCGAGGCGCTCACCCCTTTGAGCAGGAGGCGTTGTACAGCCGCGGGCAGACCAAGAATCGTCGCCCGGTCGAACACATCGATCAGGCGCACCCAAACGGTGATGTCGTCGTGGGGAAGGTGGAGGGGGAACCCCTCATCGGTTTCGCGGCGCCGACGCTCCCGCATCTCGGCCGCGCTAGGGGGTGGGGCAACGTGTCCGTTGACCGCCGTGTCGCTCATGGAATGGTCGCTCCTCGCCGGAAGCTCGCCGGCCGGTTGCGTGGCGCGGGAGCCGTTTGCCCCCGCGCATCAAAGCCCATCATCCGGGTCATCCCGGACTCAGGGGTTTATGGCGTAAAGGTCGTGGTCAGCGCCGCGTAGGTCTCCCGCCAGGTCACCTTGACCATCTCATCGGTGGCGTTGGGGATGGCGCTGCACGGGAAGGTCAGGTCCTTGTACTCGCCGTCAACGAAGCCGAAGTCAGGGATCGCCAGCGAGGTGCAGCGCGGCCATGACAACCGCAACGCCCCGCCGTCCGCGCTCTTGCTGTCGGTCTGCACCGAGAGGCCGAACTGCGGCGGCGAGTCGGTTGACTTCATGGTTAGCGTGCGCGTGATGTTTGGCGTGGTGCCGGTCTCGGCGGCCAATGTGCCGCCGGCGATGGCCACGATCTGCGCCTGCGTATGGGTGGCTATCACGAAATCGAGGTCGATGCTGTCGCGGGTGGCAAACTTGGAAATCACCGAGTTGCCGCCGCGATGCTCGACGTCGGTCGATTGTGGATCGGACTCGATGCTGACGGGGTAAGCCACGAGCACCCCGGTGCCCGGCACGCCCGCGCTGAACGGATAAACCGCGGCATCACGAATACTGAAGGGCTGGTCGCCCGCGCTGATACCCAAGGGCACTGTCTTTTCCTTCTAGCCGGAATCTCGCCGGCCACTGTTTACTGCTACGTCGTCTCAATCGATTGCTGTCACCGCCGCCTCCTTCAGCGGTACTCCGGTTTCAAGCGGCGTCCGTCCGTCAGTTTGGCGAAACTCGCCTGCAACGATTGCCAGTCGCGTTTGCCCATGGCCGGGCGGCGGGCGCTCTCCGGGGCGTCCGTCACGTCAAGAAACTGCCAGCGCTCCCATTCGTTACCGAGCAGCAGCGCCGCGTCCGCGTCCGTCATCCACACCCGGTACTCGTGCGGCCCGAACACGTAACTTTGGGAAAACCCCGACTCGGGGCCGATCCGCTTTTCCATGCGCCCCGGCACCAGTTGATTGCACTGGTGGATGGAGAAGTAGCGAAACCACGCGGCCAGCCGGAGTGAAAGCGTGCCGTTGGCGGCGGCGCGCTGGACCGCCGGATCGTCCCAAGGGATCGGATCGCCGATCCACCGTATGAGCTTCCACCCGCTGGCCACGGATCGCCTACGCGCCCGGCATCGGCGGCGCCGCGCCGGCTGCGTCCGCCGCAATCACGCCGCGCTTCTCGGCCTCACCCCGGATGCGGGTCATCATCTTGTCGCTTTCGGCCGCGGCGCTCT
>JACDCY010000195.1 GCA_013817305.1 Gemmatimonadaceae bacterium
CCTCGAAGGCGTAGGCGGGCACCGAGAGCAGCAGGCCGCCCATCTCCTCACGCCGCATCGCCTGCCGAACCCAGTAACTCGCATAGGTCGAGAACTGGACGCCCCGGCTGGCGTCGAAGTTTGAGGCCGCGTTGAACAGGCCCGTGTAGCCGGCCTGCATGGCGTCGTTGAACTCCAGCACGCCCCGCACGGCGAACCGGGTGGCGGGGGCCACGCACAGCCGCATGTTGCCGCCGGCGGCGGCGTGGTAGTCGCCCCGGGCGATGGCCGCCAGCGTCGCGTCGCGCGTGATCGGACGCGGGATCGGGTAGTCGCGGACGTAGGGAGTGAATCGACCACGGGGCATCGGGCAGGCTCCGGCTGGTGGTTGGACAGGTCGGTCAGGACGCGGTTTCGTCCGTCTCCGGGAAGGGGGAGCCGTCGGGTTCATCGGGGCCGAAGGTGACGCGGACCGGCGAGCCGGCGAGCGCGGCCATGAACGAGTCCCGATCCGCGAAGACGATCGTCATGGCGTTGTCGACGACGGTCGCCCCGGGCGGCCTCTGGTCCCAATCGTCGAGGATGGTGATTTCGCCCGCGTCCCGAATCGCGGCGACAATAACGCTCTTGATCGATTTCATGCGATCCTCCGTTGGTTCGTTGGTCCGGTCAGTCGTCGGCCGCGTCGAGGTCGACCACGGCCTCGCGGAGCAGGCAGCCGGCGATCGCACAGGCCCCGAGGAAGGCCAGGGCGGCGGCCAGGGCGAAGCCGGCGGCGGTGAAGAGCAGGCGGATCATGCGGTCTTCCTCCGAGGTCGGTCAGGCTGTGGCGGCCGGCTCGCCCGCCACGGCGAGGAACTGATCGATCCACTCGAGGGTGATCGCGGCCACCTGACTCGTCTCGGGCGTGTCGCCGGGCTGGATCGCGAAGAACCACCGTTCGGCGGGTCGCGACGAGTTGGGCTTGAGGCCGGGAATCTTGCAGTGGTCGAGTCCGGCGACGTGCGCGATCGTGCCCACCAGGCAAGCGCAGTCCCCGGTGTAGGTCGACCCGTCGATCCGGCCTTCGACCAGGGCCGCCCGGAGGCCGCCGACCTCACGCGGCACGACCATCAGAACATCGAAGAAATCGGCCCGGATGGATCGGAGGTCGGCGTCGCGGAGGGCAGCGTCGCTGAGGTTAGCCCGCGTGAGGTCGGCCCCCGTGAGGTTGACCCCACTCGCAAACGCCTTCAGGGCGGCCGCGCCGCGCGATTCGGCCTCGCCTTCCCAGAGGGTCGAATCGTTCCGGCGGTTCTTAATCACGATCGCGGACATGGGGTTCTCCGGGGCTTGGGAGCGGGGCCATCAGAACAGCGTGGGGCCCGTGGAGGCCGCGCCACGCGATCGCGGCGGCGGTCCGGCGGGTCCGGCGGGGCGGGGCTCCATGAGGCCGGGCACGCCCGCCGGCACGGCCTGGTCGAGCCAGCCAGGCACCGGGCCGAGGCCGGCGAAGTCGGGGGCGACGGCCGGACCGCCATCGGGGGGGGTGAGCCGGGCCGCGCGGCAGACGAGGAAGGCCATCGCTTCGGCGAGGTCCGCGTCGGGCTCGCCAGCCGCCTCGATCGCGACCGCCAATCGTTCCCAGCGATCCGCCCAATCGCCCGGCCACGAACGGACTTCCGCCCGCCACGGACGGCCCGGCGGACGCTCGGGGACCGCCATCGGGGGGGGAGAAAGCCACGTCGGACGAATGTCCGAGGAAGGCGCGGTAGTCGCGTGTAGTCGCGACTGCCTATTAGGCACCCCTATAGCGCTTTTACTACTTAGCTCAGTCATGTTGTCTTACCTTCTCGTTTTTCAGCTATAGAGCTGCCTAAAAGGTGGTCGCGACTACCGCGACTACACTAATGAATTAAAACGCCTCCTTATGGGTGAGGTTGACCCCCTCGTAGACCCGCGTCTGCTGGCCGCGCAACCCGTCCCGCCGCGTCGTAACGCCCGGGAGAAACGCCCGGATCATCCGGCCGAAGTGCTGAGCGTCGCCGGGCCGATCGCGGCCGTTGGACTCGCACCACTCCCGCCACGCGCCGTACAGCTCCTTCACGGGCACGGCATGACGCCGGCCGACGACGCAGCGGTCGGCGACGAACGAACCCACGGGGCT
>JACDCY010000079.1 GCA_013817305.1 Gemmatimonadaceae bacterium
AGGAACGCGACAAGATTGTAGCGCTTGGCGAAAAGCCCCGTCGTCTGACCGAGCTTGAGCACAGCGACAAAGATCAGCCCGAGCGCGACCAGAATCATCAGGCCGACCTTGAGCTGATCCCACGTGATGAATGTCGAGCGTTTCATATGTCAGTAACCGCCAAGGAATCTGCCGATGTATTCGTCGTCCTGCTTCCGCATGTCTTCCGGTGTGCCGAAGTACGCGATGCGGCGGTCAGCCAGAAGAGCGATCTTCGTACCCATCCTGAAAGATGACCGAATGTCGTGCGAAACCACTATGCTCGTGACGCTCAGCTCCTTCTGTAGCTTCATGATCAGGTGCGTGATGGTGGCCGTCGTGAGGGGGTCGAGGCCCGACGTGGGCTCGTCGTAAAGCATGATCTCGGGGTTGTTAGCCATCCCCCGGGCAATGCCGACTCGCTTCCGCATTCCGCCCGACAGCTCCGCGGGCATCTGCGACATGACCTTGTCGGGCTCTAGATCCACGAACTCCAGCTTTTCCCGGACGCGCGCCTCGATCTCTTCTTCGTTCAGCTCGGTATGCTCGCGTAGCGGATAGGCCACGTTTTCGAACACGGTGAGCGAGTCGAACAGCGCCGCTGACTGGAACACCATGCCCATCTTCTGCCGGACCTTGAGCGCCTCGTTGAAGCTGAGATCGACGATGTCCTGGCCGTCGACGAGCACGGCGCCCTTGTCCGGTACCAGCAGGCGAAGCAGCAGCTTGAGGATCGTCGACTTGCCCGTCCCCGATTCCCCGACGACCACGACCGTTTCCCCTTCGTTAGCCTGAAAGGACACGTCCTCCAGAATCGGCTCGTCGAAGGCCAGCGACACGTTCTCGACCTGTACGACCGGCGTCGCTTCCGGATGCGGCTTCTGGGCGGGGCCGCGTTCCAGCTTGCGCCGATCGTCTCCGAGATTCTCGTCCGGAGGCCGAACCACTTTACCGGTAACGGGCTCTTCGTCCGGCAGTATCTCCGGGACGATGGACGGATCGGGCTCTGACGGTTTTTCGCTCACAGCACGGCCAGCAGAATCTGCGTGATGAAGTAGTCGATGATCAGGATCATGATGCTCGAGACCACCACTGTTCGCGTAGTCGAAACGCCGACGCCTTCCGTGCCGCCCTTGGTGTTGAGGCCGAGGTAGCACGCGACCGTCACGATGATCGCCCCGAACACGAACGGCTTGACCAACCCGTGCACGAAGTCGACGGGGATGTAGCGGAGCGTGAATCCACCGGACGCGATCTGCTCCCATACCGTACGCCAGTAGAGCGAAGGCGGCAGACCTAGATACGTACTGGCGATGACGTTGCCGCCAAATATGCCGGCGACGTCGGCGATGATCGTGAGTACGGGAACCATGATCAGCGCAGCGAGCACGCGCGGCGTCACCAGCTTCTTGATCGGGTCCGTGCCGAGCGTGTTGAGCGCGTCGATCTGCTCGGTGACGCGCATCGATCCGAGCTGCGCGGCGATGCCCGATCCGACGCGCCCCGCGACCATCAGCCCGGCCAGAACCGGACCCAACTCGCGGATCATTGTAGCGGTCACGAGGCGGCCCACGTACATCGTCGCCCCGAACGTCGCCAGCTGCACGGACGTCTGCAGCGCCAGCACCATCCCCGTGAAGAAACCCGTCAGCAGGATGATGGTGAGCGACTGCACGCCGATCGCGTCCATCTGCTGCACTACGTCCTGGGTATAGAAAGGACGCCGAAAGATGAAGCCAATGGACTTCGCCGACAGGACGAAATACTCCTGCAGCGAGAAGACTTTCTGTTTTGCCGCGTCGTTAAAGCCGGAAAGGCGCAATGTGGTGCCGGTTTAAGGCAAGGCGTATGCCGAGGTCGGGCAGCTTTCAGCGGGAGAGTTTAGCTCTCGACCGCGTTGAAGTTGGGGTAGGTGGCCTGCCGGCGCTACGCTTCGCTAAGACGCGCCTGCAGGCCACCTACCCCAACTTCAACGCCTCTGGCACTTTCGAGCCCGGGTGAGCCCACGGACTGCGGCTCTCCTGAAGCTGTTAGTTTTCACTGTATCCCGTGACCCTTCGCATCGCCTTCGACGCCACCTACCAACGACAGCCCGATGGCGGGATCGCGCGGTATGGGCGCCAGCTCACCGAGGCGCTCCGGGCGCGCGGGGACGTCGAGATCATTGAAATCGGGGGCGGGCCAACGCAGAAACGCGGCACGCTGCGCCGGCATTTCATCACGATCGGCGTCGATCTCGTCTGGCATCCTGTCGTCGGCCGCATGCGCGCCGCCACGACCGGCGCGGACATATATCACTGCCCGGGCCTGCGCGGCCCGCTCACGCACGGGCGAATGCCGATCGTCGTTACCATCCACGATCTGGTGCCGTGGTTGAACCCGGAGCTTATGTCCCGCCTCACGCGCGGGCATGCCAGGCTGGCTCAGCGGAGAATGGCGCGCACCGCAGACCTGGTCCTGTGCAACTCGCAGGACACGGCGAACGACGTCGAGCGGTTGTTCGGCGTGCGCGCGGCGCGGCTGCGCGTGACGCCACTCGGGGTCGACCCGATGTTCTTCGAGTCGGTCGCAAGACCGGCACCTATCGCAGAACCTTACGTCCTCTTCATCGGCTCCGAGCAGCCACGGAAGAATCTCGAACGGCTCGAGAAAGCCGTGGCAATCCTCCGGGGTAGAGGCTATCCACACATCCTCGTCACCGCCGGGGCCGACAGTTGGGGCCGCGTGGATTTTGGCGATTCGTTCGTGCGAAAGCTTGGGAAAGTCAGCGACGCCGAGCTGCTGCGTTTGTACGCCGGCGCCGCCTGTCTCGCGATCCCGTCGCTGCACGAAGGGTTCGGCCTTCCCGCACTCGAAGCGATGGCAGCCGGGACGCCGGTAGTCGCGTCCAGCACCTCGGCGCTTCCGGAAGTCACGGGCGGAGCGGCGATTCTCGTGGACCCGCTGGATCCACACGAAATCGCCGACGGTCTCGAAATGGCGATCACGGAACGTGACGCCTGGATCCAACGTGGACGCCGGCGCGCGGCCGAGTTCACGTGGACGCGGACCGCCGCGCTTACGATGGACGCGTACCGCGAGCTCGCGTGATAGACCACGGGCGCCACCCCATTCTCGGGATCGGAGTAAGCGCGATGGACGCCGATGCGGCCGTGGAAGCCGTGCTGCGCGCCGCTCGCGGCAAGCGCTCTCTCACCGTCAGCTGCTCCGCCGTCCACAGCATCATGGAAGGCGCCATGGATCTCGAGCACCGGCACCGGCTCAACGCGCTGGATCTGGTATTACCCGATGGCCAACCGGTGCGGTGGGCGCTCCGCTGGCGACACGGCATCAAGCTCGCGAACCGCGTGTACGGGCCGGACTTCATGCTGGCGGTGTGCGCGCGCGCCGAGCAGGAAGGAATTCCGATTTTCCTGTACGGCAGCCGGCGCGAGATACTGGACGAGCTCGCCACGAATCTCACGCGGCGCTACCCGGGCCTGGTCATTGCCGGCGCCAAGGCGTCGGCGTTCAGGAGATTGACCGAGATCGAGCAGCGCGAGATCGCCGCTTCGATCAGCGCAAGCGGCGCCGGAATCATACTTGCCGGGCTGGGATGTCCGCGGCAGGAGATCTGGGCGTACGAGAACGCGCGGCTGATTTCCCTGCCGCTCCTGGCCGTCGGCGCCGCATTCGACTTCCACGCCGGCGTGTTACCACAGGCCCCAAGCTGGATGCAGCGATCCGGAACGGAGTGGCTGTTCCGGCTCGGCCAGGAGCCTCGCCGGCTATGGAAGAGGTATCTGTTCCTCAATCCGCTATACCTTTTGCTGGTAGCGGGCGAGCTCTTACGGATCGTCCACCTGGGCAGCGGGAGCCAGTCGCACCCCAGATCCGTTCGAGTAGGCTAGCCGGGCAAATCTGGATTCGAGCTGGCAGCTCGCAGCCTTTCTTTTTGTTTTTTCGTTTACGTCACAATCCCTCGACGACCATTGATGAAACGCGTTCTCGTTACCGGCAGCAGCGGCCTCATCGGCTCCGAAGCCGTCGAGCATTACGACCGAACCGGAAATGAAGTCCACGGCCTGGACAACAACATGCGCCGCGAATTTTTCGGGGAGAAAGGCGACACTCTATGGAACTTGCGCCGGCTCCAGGCTGCCACCTCGAACTTCACTCACCACGCGATCGACATCCGGGACCGCGCAGCGGTGATGGAATTTTTTCGCGCGCACAGTTTCGACCTGATTATCCATTGTGCCGCCCAGCCGTCGCACGACCGGGCAAGTGCCATCCCCCTCGACGATTTCGACGTCAACGCCGTCGGCACGCTCAATCTGCTGGAGGCGACGCGGCAGCACGCGCCCGAAGCCGTGTTCATTTTCATGAGCACCAACAAGGTTTACGGCGATGCACCGAACGAGCTTCCACTAATCGAGCATGAGACCCGCTGGGATTACGCGCGGCAGGAAGATTTCGGCGGCATCGCGGAGTCCTTCCGAATAGACCAGTCGCTCCACTCCCTGTTCGGCGCGTCGAAGGTCGCGGCCGACGTCCTGACGCAGGAGTACGGCCGGTACTACGGACTGCGCACTGGCATCTTCCGCGGTGGCTGCCTCACCGGGCCCAACCACTCGGGCGTCGAGCTGCACGGATTCCTGAGCTATCTCGCCAAGATCGCCGCGCGGGACGACACGTATCGCGTGTTCGGGTACAAGGCCAAGCAGGTGCGCGACCAGATCCACAGCGCCGACGTCGTCTCCGCGTTCGACGCGTTCGCCGAGAACCCGCGTCCTGGCGAGGTTTACAACCTGGGCGGCGGGCGCGACAACAGCGCTTCCGTGCTCGAGTGCTTCAGCATGCTCGAGAACCGGCTCGGCCGGCCGGTCCGATGGGAATATGAGCAGCAGAACCGTCGCGGTGACCATATCTGCTACATATCCGACCTGTCAAAGCTGAAGAGCCATTTCCCTGGGTGGACGATCACCCGCTCGCTGGACCAGATCATGGACGAGATTCTCGAGTCCGAGCTCGCACGATCATGATCACGGAGCCTGTGGCGAGCGAGGGGTCTCGATGCTGTTAGCTTCAACCGCACGATGATCGAGACCATTTCCCGGGACCGCCTTGTAGGCCTCCTGCAAGCCGCAGCGGACCAGCGGGTGGCGATCGTGGGCGATGCGATGCTGGACGTTTACCTGCAGGGCGACGTCGAGCGCATCTCCCCGGAAGCGCCGGTGCCGGTGGTGCGCGTGCGCGAGCGCCGCCTAGCGCTAGGCGGCGCGGCGAACGTGGCGCATAATGTCACCGCGATCGGAGCAACGTGCGAGCTTGTCGCGGCAATTGGCGATGACGAGGGCGGCCGCCTGCTGACGGAGATGCTCGCATCCATCAATGCGGAAACCCGCGGATTGGTCACCGTCGAACGCCGCACGACCACGAAAACGCGCGTGATCGCCCGGTCGCAGCAGATGGTGCGGTTCGACGAAGAAGAGGACGGCGAGCTGAGCGAGGCCGAGGTCGAACGGGTGGTCGAGCGCGTGCGCGCGGCCGTGGAAAGCGCCGACGCTGTCGTGCTTGAGGATTACAACAAGGGGCTGCTCGCTCCCGCGGTCATCCGCTCAGCGATCGACTGGGCAGCACTGGTTTCGGTCCCGGTCATCGTCGATCCGAAGTACCGGAACTTTTTCTCATATCGCGGAGCGACGGTGTTCAAGCCCAATCGCCGCGAGCTGGAATCAGCGCTCGGCGCCGAGGTGGATATCGAGCATCCCGAGGCGCTTCCTGCCAGCCTCAGGAAGCTTGGCGTGGAACATTTGCTCCTCACTCTGGGTGAACAGGGGATGGTTCTGATATCCGACGACGGCGAAGTGGGTCGAGTGCCGACGACCGCGCGCGAGGTGTACGACGTCGTCGGCGCCGGTGACACGGTCACCGCATACCTCGCTACGACCATGGCCGCGGGCGCAACGGCCGCCGAGGCCTCCGTCATCGCCAACTTCGCGGCTGGGGTGGAAGTCGGAAAGCTCGGAGCCGCGACGGTGACCCCGGAAGAAGTGATCGACGCGTATGACGCATTTCACCTGGTGAGGGATGCTGTCGTATAGCCCTGCCCTGCTTCGCGCACTGACAATCGCTTGCTGCATCGCCGCGACCACACAGGCCGGAGCGCAGCACGCGGAGCCACTCGGCGTGCGCGCCTTCTCGTCGGACTCCGCGCTGATGGAAGGGCCGGTCGATCCCTGCCTCGTACGCTCCGCGGCATGCGCCGTCCCGATCAGGGACGACCGATGCCATGCCTCGTCGTATCGGACAGTCAGCCGGACCGGGGCCGCCGCTACGTTCATCGGAGCGCAGGCTGTTCTGTGGCGGTACTTCGAGAATGCCTGGTGGTCCGGCGAGGAAGCGAAAGGCTTTTTCTTCCGCGCCGATTGGGACGACGACATGCGCGATCAGGACAAGTTCGGCCATTTCTTCGGCGGCTACCATCTGACGCGGATTGGCGACGCGGTGCTGCGGAACGCGTGCATCTCTCCGAACAAGGCGATCGCCATCTCCGCGATATACGCCACGCTCTTCCAGCTCCAGATCGAGCTCTGGGATGCGCGCTTCGAGAAATACGGGTTCTCCTACCCTGACCTTTTGGCCAACACGGCCGGGATGACCTACGCGGTCGCGCAGCAGAAGTACCCGTCGCTCCAGCGGATCAAGCC
Organism: Gemmatimonadaceae bacterium; assembly: GCA_013817305.1. GTDB lineage: Bacteria > Gemmatimonadota > Gemmatimonadetes > Gemmatimonadales > Gemmatimonadaceae > JACDCY01. The sequence goes on from JACDCY010000079.1 coordinate 6,711, forward strand.
GACCATCTCGTACTCACCTAGCGCGGCGATGCGAGCGCGAGACGCGGGACGCATCCCCGATAGCGAGATCCGAGCTTCGCTCGACTATTCTGGCCAGACCTACTGGATGTCCGCGGAAGTCGATCCTTTTCTGCCGACCGATGCGCGCCGCTACTGGCCCGATGCGATTCGCTTCTCCGTCGGTCACTCGATAACCGACTGGATCGATCCCGTGACGGGACAGAGCAAGCGGGCGCAGCGGAAGGTTCTTCTGTCGCTCGACCTCGATGCGAGCAAGCTGCCGGGCGAGCACCCGCTCTGGCGGGCGGTAAAGACCACTCTCAGCTACATTCGGCTGCCGGCGCCCGCGATCCAGATCATGCCGGGCTTCGACGCGATAGGCTGGTACAGGTAGGCCGAACAGGGTCCTGGCATGTTGACCGGGGATCCAGGTTCGGAGACGGCCGGTAACGGGTGAGCCGGTTCCGAGGTCACCTTCCACCGACATCCTCGTCACCGGGACTCTCCGAACCTGGGTGCCCGGTCGGCTACTTCGGCGCCGAGGGCTTCCGAAAGAGCAGCATCCCGCCCCGATTCCCCTGGTGATCCGTGAGAATCGTGTGCACCTCGGTGCATCCCGCGTCCTGAAGAATCCCGAGTATCCGGTCCATCGAATAATTGTTGAGCTGCATGACCGGAGCCGATGGCTTTCTTCCCAGCATCATGTTCAGCACGGGGTTCGCGAACGGAACCTTCATCCGTGCCCATAGCAACGTCCGCGATTTTGGACCGAGCCCGGTCGCGTACGTGTAGTGCAGCGCGCCGACGCCTCCCGGCTCGAGCAGCTCCAGCAGCCGCCGGGTTATCGCTTCGCCCCGCGCCACCGGGATGTGCTGCAGTACGATGTACGAGTGAACGAAATCGAATTTTCCCTGAACTTTCGATAGCGCATCGTCGCCCTTCACGAATTCGGCGTTGGTCACGTCCGCGCGTTCCGCATTCTTGCGCGACTCGGCCAGCATAGCATCCGACACGTCGACCCCAACCACCTGACCGCATAGCCTGGACATCGGAATGACTAATCGGCCGACTCCGCAGCCGAAGTCGAGTGCACGCCCGGGTCTGAGACCCGGGGTGATACATTTCTCGATGGCCGCGAACACGCTAGCGACGTCGTGCTCACCACGAAGGAAGAACTGCGCGATATTCGCGGGAGTCAAGCTGTCCTTATGGAAGCTCTCGTCCGTGAGAACGGCCCAGTACGGGTCGGTCGCTCCTAATTGTTCCCAGTCCCGATCAGAATCGTTACGGAGCATTGTGCTTTTGAATGGGTCCGAGCGTCGAACCTAAGCGTCGAGCGCCCGGCTAAGAGTCATTTCAAGGATCTCGACCCAACCTAATGATCAACATGACCGCAACTGCTGTCCATTCCAGCCGAGCCATGCTCCGCGCTTTCTTCATGTCGGCGCTTTTTGCGATCGCTTCGCCGAGCGTTGTCCTGGCGCAGGCGTCGCCATACGTGCCGCTCGATGACGTCGCCTTCATGTACATCGACGCTTTGATGGCGCGTGGCGAGCTGCGGCAGCTCGCTTCGAACGAGCGGCCCTA
>JACDCY010000080.1 GCA_013817305.1 Gemmatimonadaceae bacterium
CCGGCCGGTTCGCGGACCTCGCCGCCACGAATCTGAACTTCAGGATCGCCGACAGAAACGAAGTGCTGCAGCGCCTCGACATCGGCCAGCGGCTCCGCTTCCTGCTGACGCGGCTCGAGCGCGAAGGCGCCCGTGCGCGCGTCGTCGACGACGTGAGGAAGCAGACCGAGATCAAGATCGAGCAGCACCAGCGCGACTTCTACTTGCGCCAGCAGCTGCGCGCGATTCAGTCGGAACTCGGCGAGACCGACCCGGGGGAGAAGGAGGCGGTCGGGATCCTCAAGAAGATCGACGATGCCAACCTTCCGGAGAGGGCGGCACGGGAAGCGAAGCGCGAGACCGAGCGGCTCCGGCAGCTCTCGCCTGCATCGAGCGAGTACCAGGTCGTACGCACTTATCTGGACTGGGTGCTGTCGCTGCCGTGGCACAAGCGGTCGAGCACCGATGTGATCGAGCTCAAGAAAGTCGAGGAGGCGCTCGACGCGCGACACTACGGCTTGAACGAGGCAAAGGAGCGAATCGTCGAGTACCTCGCCGTGCGGAAGCTCCGCAAGGGCGATCCGCGCGGCCCGATCCTGTGCTTCGCCGGCCCGCCCGGAACCGGAAAGACTTCGCTTGGCGAAGCCATAGCGGACGCCATCGGGCGCCAGTTCTATCGCATCTCCGTCGGAGGCGTGCGCGACGAAGCCGAGATCCGTGGACACAGGCGCACGTACGTCGGCTCCCTGCCGGGCCTGATCATTCAGGCGCTGCGGCGCGTCGAAGTAAACGATCCCGTTTTGATGATCGATGAGATCGACAAGATGACGAGTGGCGGGCCGTCGGGCGATCCGACCGCCGCGATGCTCGAGGTCCTCGACCCTTCGCAGAACAAGGACTTCGTCGATCATTACCTGAACCTCCCGTTCGACCTGTCGCATGTGCTGTTCATCTGCACCGCCAACAACGTCTTCGACATTCCAGCGCCGCTCCGCGACCGGCTGGAGATCATCCGGATCTCGGGCTACACGATAGAAGAAAAAGTCGAGATCGCGTGGCGTTACATGCTGCCGCGACTGCTGGAAGACCACGGCATAACCGACAAGGACATCCAGTTCACGGACGAAGTCCTGGCGCACATCGCGAGTCGCTACTCGCGCGAGGCGGGCTTGCGCAACTTCGAGCGCAACGTCGCGGCGATCATGCGCAAGCGCGCGCGCGCAAAGGCCGATGGCAAGGAAGGAGCATGGATCATCGACCCCGAGAAGGTGCTGGACATTCTCGGAATCCCGCGGTATGCCGTGGAAGCTGCGGAGATGGAGCCGGAGATAGGCGCCGTCACGGGGCTCGCGTGGACCGCCAACGGCGGCGACCTGATGGTCATCGAGGCCCTGCGAATGCCCGGGAGCGGGAAGCTCACCGTAACCGGACAGCTCGGAGACGTCATGCGCGAATCCGTCGACGCCGCGTACTCGTACGTTCGTTCGAGAGCGGCGCAATTGCACATCGAGCTACAGGAGTTCCGTGATTCCGACTTGCACGTGCACTTCCCTGCTGGAGCAATTCCGAAGGACGGGCCCAGCGCGGGCGCGGCGGTGACGCTGGCGATCGCGAGCGTGCTCAGCCGCCGGCCCGTGCGCCGCGATCTCGCCATGACGGGTGAGGTGACGCTGCGAGGGCGCGTCCTCGAAATCGGAGGGGTCAAGGAAAAAGTGCTGGCCGCCTACCGCGCCGGGCTGCGCGAAGTGCTCATGCCCAAGGCCAACGAAAAGGACCTTCGCGACATACCCGACGAAGTAAAGAAATCCATGGCGTTTACCTTTGCATCCACCATGGACGAGGTGCTGCACATCGCTTTGATGCCCGCGCCGAGTGCCGCCCTCGCGGACGCGGCACCCGCGGACAGTCCCGCAGCGCGCGCTGCCGATCCCCCGCCCCCTGACGCCGACAGCCCCGCCGTCAGCTGACGGTAGGCAGCTTCCATCTGGTCGCTGTTAGCTTCTCCCAAATGAATCCTACGCTTGCATCGCTGCTGAATTATGTCGTCGTGGGCACGCTGTCCGGCGGCGTCACCAACACGATCGCCGTGTGGATGCTCTTCAATCCCAGGCAGAAGCGGTTCGGACTCCAGGGCGCGATCCCGAAAAATCAGGCGCGTCTCGCCCGCAGCATCGGCCGCATGGTCGGCGAGCGCCTGCTCACGCCCGCCGATCTCCAGCAGGAGCTGAATCGCCCCGAGCTGCGCGCGGCCTTCGATCTCAAGCTGACGGAGCTCGTCCGCTCGGTGATAACCTCGGAGCAGCCGCTCATCGACAAGGTGCCACCGGCGGTGGTCACCGCCCTCGGCTCGGCGATGACCGACTACCTGCCCGTAGCCATGGAAAAGCTGGGCGGCTTTCTCGCCCAGCCGACCACCAGGGAGAAGCTGCGGGTCGCGCTTCACTCGCTCTTTGACAAGTTCGTCAACGACCTCAGGTTTCACGAGCGCGTGCTCGCGAAGCTCATGGTCAGCGAAGACAAGATGGACCGTGCGCTCGACGCCATCGAAACGGAGGGCGTGGAGCACCTCGTCGAGCTACTCGACGATCCGGTCATCCGCGCCGAGATCTCGAAAACCATCCACGACGCCGTTCTCGAGTATCTCCAAAAGCCGATCGGGGAAATCCTCGGCAACGTCACCGATGCGAGCGATCCCGAGTCGCCGGACCGGATAGCGGCCGCCATGGGGCCGCTGATCTGGACCTGGATTCACGATCAGCTGCCCAGTCTCGTGCAGAGGCTCGACATCCAGACGATGGTCGAGAAAAAAGTGAATGCCTTCAGCATCGAGCGAGTGGAAGATCTGCTGCGATCGGTGATTCAAAACGAGCTCACTCTGATCGTCGTGCTGGGCTACGTGTTCGGCGCCGGTATGGGGCTGATCATATTCGGGTTGTCGCAGGCGCTGGGATTGTAATACCGGCTCCTGGCATTTGGACGGGGGATCCAAGTTCGGAGTGCACCAGTTTCGAGTAGACCAGTTCCGAGTGTACTTCCTACCGGCTCACTCGTTACTGGTGCACTCCGAACTTGGATCCCCAGTCCAATTGCCAGAAGCCTGACCCGCGCGGTACGTCGTTAAGGAGTTTTGCTCGGAACCATGTCCGTAAGCCTGATCGTGGCAACGTCGATGAGATCGCCCGTCACTGCGGCCGGCGCGTCAGTGTAGATCACCAGCGGCCGCCCGCCGACTTCAGCCGTCACCAGCCTGACCGTGCGGCCCTCATTCGTGTACACGCGCACGGTCTCGCTCTCGGCCGTGCCACCCACTTTCGTCTTCGACTCGATCGCGGCCACCATGATCTCGCGAAACTCCCCGGCCTCGACCGCCGAATCCCAAACCGTGACCCACACCAGCGCTTCGCCCGCGGGCGTGTCGATCAGCGCGTAACGGTCGCCGTCCCACCCGGTCGCGCCGCGGATCGCATCGTTCTGGTCTTCGGTGTGCTGGAACAGGAACAGCCTCGTCTCGAACTCCCCCAGAGTGTTCTCGTAACGCTTCGTTCCGCGAACCGGACCGAGCGTCACGCGCGTCGGGTGGTCGCGCGTTCCGAAGTACGCCGACGGATGCAGTATCTGCTCCGTAGACACGGGCATGTCGGCGTACGGCGTCCCGGTTGGATTCCGCGTCTTGAAGCCGCGAATGAACTCGGCGCCGCTGAGATACGGGAAGATCAGCGTTTCCTGAATCACCAGCGGCGCCCTGGCGAAGATCGGCATCGACGCCTGATTCTCACGGATCATCTCGCGCACGCGGTCCCATCCGCCCGGCAGATTCACCGCGACGTTCCCGCCGCCGAGCATCGCCGCGATCTGCTCGTAGACCGCTTGACCCTCAAACACGGCCTGCGAGGCCATCTGCCGGTCGTTCTCCCCCTCGATGTTCTGCATCGCTTCGAGGTCCACGTACTGGTCCTGCAGCGCATGCACCAGCTCGTGCGTGATCGTGAGTCCCACAATGTCGTCCGGCGAACCCTCCACGATGTACAGCACGTCGGTCGAAGGATCGTAATAGCCCACGATCTGCTCTTCGAGAAGTCCGACGAGGTATTGGCGCAGGTTGAGCGTGTCGGAGATCATTCCGAATCGCTTGTACGCCGCTTCCTGGCCGGACATCTCCCGCTGCGCGAGAGGCTTGTTGATCTGCGCGAGCACGAATGCGCGCACCTGCGCCTTGGAGCGCGCCTCGACTTTCGGCGGTCGCTTGAACTTGAGCCCGGTGCCCTTCTCGATGAGCGGAATGGCCTCGGCAACCTGGCGGCCGTACGGCCCCTCGTACTCCTGCCGCTCGCGACACGCGGCGAGATTGGCCGCCGCGAGAATCAATACGCTCCTGAGGAACCCGTCACGAAAAGTCATATGTGCAGTCGGCTGGTTGGCTATCCGCCACCGGGTGGTAGCTCGTAGCTGTCGTTGTAATTGTAGTCCCCGAGGCGAAGCACCCCATCACCCGTACCTGACGACGCTGGCGAGATACCAATCGATGATGACCCGTCCCCACAGCAGCGCTATCACCGCAGCGGGAGCAAGGAATACACCGAAGGGAATGATCGGAACGATACCTTCGCCATCGTCAGGCGTCTCCGGCCTCGCTCGTCGCTCCCGCTTGAGACGTATCAGACGCACTGGGTAGATGATCAGCACGTAGGCCACCGTGCCGATGCCTGCGCCGAGAAAGATCGTCAACAGCGCGAGCTGCGGGCCTACGGCCGCCCCGACCACAGCCATCAGGGTCACGTCGCCAAAGCCCATCGCTTCCTTGCGGAGCGCCACCTCGCCCAGCCACCCGGCGATCGCTATTGCCCCGGCTCCCGCGCACGCGCCGATCAATGCTTCGTACGGGGGCGCGAACGGACCGGGCTCCGCGGTGATCAGCCCCACCACCGAAAACGCCATGATCCACATCAGCCCGAACACCGTGAAGCCGTCGGGGATGATGTAATGCCGCGCGTCCGTCATGGCGATCCCGAGCAGGAGCGTCGCGAACACCGCTACTCGAAGCGCCGTCAGCGTCGGGCCGAAATTCGCCACCGATATCAGCCAGGTGAATGCGACTGCCAGCTCCACCAGGGGGTACATCACCGAGATGAGCTTTCCGCACCCGCGGCAGCGGGCTCGCAGCGCGACCCAGCTCAACACGGGGACATTTTCGTACCACGCGATCGGACGCTCGCAGTTCGGGCAGCGCGACCGGGGAGCCACGACCGATTGCCCGGCGGGCCAGCGCGAGATGCAGACGTTGAGGAAAGACCCCCACAGCGCACCGAAGGTGAACGCCAGGACTCGAATCAGCGTGTCGCTCATCCTCTAACCTGGTGCAGGATGATGCCCGCGGCCACGGCGACGTTGAGCGACTCCACACCCGGATCTATCGGAATCGCTACGAGCCGGTCGCACCGCTCGCGCAGCGCATCCCCCAGCCCGCCGCCTTCATTGCCGAGCGCGATCGCCAGCCGGTCAGGCGCGACGGCGTCGCCGATCGCTTCTCCGTCCGCGGCAGCGCCCCACAACGCGATGCCGTCGCGATCCAGCAATCCGAAAAGCTCCTCGTACGCCGCGTGCGCGACGGGAAACCGGAAATGCGCCCCCATCGCGCCCCTGACAACTTTGGGGTTCCAGAGGTCGACCGTTCCGGTAAGCGCGATGACCGCGCGCGCGCCGAGCGCCGCTGCCGTCCGGAGGATCGTGCCGGCATTGCCCGGGTCCTGAATCCCGTCCAGGACCACGAGCCGGGTATTCCCGTCCGTTGACAAGGACATGAGGTCGTGCTCGGGCGTTTCGGCGATTCCCAGAATGCCCTGGGGCGAATCCGTGTCGGACGCCGTGGCGAGGTCGCGCGCGCTCACCTGCTCGAGATTGATCCCCCTGGCGGAAATCGACGCTTCGAGCGCGGAACCGCGGGCGCTTTCCAGAAGCTGCGGGGTAACAAGAACACCTCGCACCGCCAGGTCCGAGCGGATCAGCTCCTCGACTGACCGAACTCCCTCGGCCAGGAAAAGCGAGCGCCGTTCGCGGCCTTTCCGGCGCCGAAGATCGCGCGCAAGGGTGAGCAAGCTCACCGGATGGCCGGGATCAGAGCGATGGCGGCTGGGTGGACCGGAGCATTGGGAATAGGATTTGCCTTTGATCGAACAGAAAATCTACGCAGGAGTAACGATGAGACGTACGTTCACCACATTCGTGCTCGCTTTCGCGGTCGTCGGCTGTTCCATATCCCGGCAGCAGGAAGCCGAGATGGGACGCGATTACGCGATCCAGATCAATCAGCAGCTCCCCATCGTCCGGGATGCGGAGGTCAACCGCTACATCAACCTTCTCGGCGATTCGATAGCGCGATTAACCAGCGCTCCCGAACACAACTGGACGTTCTTCATTGTGGATAGCCCGGAAGTCAACGCGTTCGCCGTCCCCGGCGGGTACATATACATCAATCGCGGGCTGATCGCCCGGACTGACCGTATGGATGAGCTGGCCGGAGTACTCGGCCACGAGATAGGCCACGTCGTCGAACGACACTCGGTCGATCAGATGGAGAAGGCGCAGCGCGCGGAGCTCGGAATCGGGCTGGCCTGCGTCCTGACCGGCGTGTGCGGAAGCCAGGCTGCAGGCACTCTGATTAACGTCGCGGGCACGGCGGTGTTCGCCAAATTCAGCCGCGGCGCCGAGATCGAAGCCGACGACGTCGGATTCGACAACGTCGTTAGAGCGGGTATAAGCCCGCAGGGGATGGCGACGATGTTCCAGAAGCTGCTCGAGGAGCGGAGACGGCGTCCTGCTGGTGTCGAAGCATGGTTCGCGACTCACCCGCTTGAGGAAGACCGGCTCCAGCGCGTGCAGGCCCGGATCGCGCAGATTCCGCCGGCGCAGCTCTCCCGTCTGTCGCGCGACTCGCAGAATTACCAGAGCTTCAAGCGGCGGCTCAACTCGCTGCCGGCATCCCCGGCCCCGCGGAGAAGGTAAAGCGCTATTGGCTCTTGGCTGTTAGCTATTGGTTATGCGGGAACCGGTGTGAGAGCGGTTACCAATAGCCAATAGCCAACAGCCAAGAGCCCCCCTGTGTACATAGCTCTGACAATCGCCGGCTCCGACTCTGGCGGCGGCGCGGGCATCCAGGCAGACCTCAAGACCTTCCACCAGCTCGGCGTTTACGGCACGTCCGTGATCACCGCGATCACCGCGCAGAACACCCGAGGCGTGGCCCGCTGGGAAGCCGTATCAGCCGGGATGGTCCGCGCTCAGCTCGACGCCGTCGCCATCGATCTGCGTCCGCGCGCGTTCAAAACTGGCATGCTGGCCGACGCCGAAATTGTTCGCGCGATCGCGTCCGGCGCGCGCGAGCATGACCTGTCGGGCTACGTGCTGGATCCCGTCATGGTCGCGACTTCAGGCGACGTGCTGATCGAGCATGACGCTGTCGCCGCGATCCGCGAGCTATTGATTCCCATGTGCGCTGTGGTCACGCCGAACGCGCACGAAGCCGCGCTGCTCACGGGACTCACCGTCGAGACGGAGAGCGACCTCGCCAAAGCGGCCGAGGCTCTGGTGCGCGAGATGGGCGCGGGCGCCGCGCTGGTGAAAGGCGGGCACATCGATACGGGCGCCGAGACCGTAGACGTCCTGTACGACCGTTCGGCCACGGCTTTCCGCAACCCTCGCATCGAGACGACGAGCACACATGGGACGGGCTGCACACTGTCCGCCGCGATCGCCGCCGAGCTGGCGAAGGGGATGGATCTGCGAAGCGCGTGTGCGCGGGCGGTGGAATTCGTGCATCGCGCGATCAAAGCCGCGCCGAGGTTAGGGGCGGGACACGGGCCGTTGAATCACTTCGTCAGGTAGGAAACAGGGCGCGGTGTGCGTTCCCCGTTAGAGCGTTGCGCGTTGGGACGTTGACTGCGAGGGAACGCCCTTGCGGTTCCACCGCCGTTCACGGCCTAACGGAAAACGGTTGAACGGTTAACGCACACCGCGCCCCGCAGTTACAACGCCCGGACCAGCGCCCGGATCAATTTGACGAACTGATCCGACACCCGTCCGGTCGTGTCAAGCACCTCGGAATGCGACACCGGTAGCGACGACAAGCCGCTCGCTACGTTCGCGATGCAGCTCGCGGCAGCTACGCGCATCCCGAGAGCGCGCGCGACGATCACTTCGGGCACGGTAGACATCCCCACGGCATCAGCACCCAGCCGCTCGAGCATCCGGATCTCCGCCTTAGTCTCGTAGCTTGGACCGG
>JACDCY010000196.1 GCA_013817305.1 Gemmatimonadaceae bacterium
ACTCTTAGGAAAATGCGTTGGCCTCACGCAGCGGCTGCCCCTTGCAGCGTGACGGTGTGCCCGAGGCCTTCGAGCTGCGCGAGCAGGCGTTTGGTCGCGCGTTCGCGGGCGCGACGCTCGGCGTCGGGGTTGGGGGTCGGCGGCTTGTACAGCTCGCCGGTCTTGAGCATGTGGTAGAGCGCGATCAGGATCGAGTGCTTGACCGCGCCCAGCGCGACGCCGTGGCATGAGCGGGCCTTGACTCGCCGGTACTTGCGGGCGAAGTGCCCGTCCTTGACGCGGATCGCGCCCATCGCCGCGTCGTTGAGCGCCCGGTTGAGGTGCTCGGGGCCCTTGCGCGAGCGCCCGGAGCGGCGCTTGCCGGCCGACTCGTGGTTGCCCGGGCACTGCGCCGCCCAGCTGACGAAGTGCTTGTCGGTGGCAAAGCGCGACATGTCGGTGCCGAACTCGCCGATCAGATTCTCGGCGGTCCGCTGCTGGATGCCGTCCAGCGAGCACGCGATCTGGACAGCACTGTCAAAAGGGTTTTCGGCACCCGCGTCCTCTCCAGCCTGCTTGGCCTCCCTGGCCTGCTTGGACTGCGCGTCGATGTGCGCCTCGATCGCGGTCCCGAGCGCGTCGATCTCCGCGTCGAGGAAGTCGATGTGGCGCAGGATCCCGCCGACCAGCAACGCGTGCTGAATCGTGAAGCGACCCTCCAACGCCTCGCGCAGGTCGGGCAGCTTGGCCCGCAGCCGGCCCCTGGCCAGCTCGGCCAGCACCGCCGGGTCACGGGTCCCGTCGATCAACGCCTTCAGCATCGCGCGGCCCGACACCCCGAGGATGTCAGTCGCCACGCAGTCAAGCTTGATCCCGGTGTCCTCCAGCGTCTTGTGCAGCCGCCCGGCCTCGCGCTGGCGGTCGCGCACCAGCGTCTTGCGCCGCCTGGTCAGCTCGCGCAGCTCGCGGACCGTCTTGGGCGGCACGAAGCTGGCCTTCAGCAGCCCGCACTCCAGCAGCTTGCACAGCCACTGCGAGTCGCTCACGTCGGTCTTGCGTCCGGGGACGTTCTTGACGTGCGCCGCGTTGCACAGCAACAACTCAAAGTCGTCTTCGAGGATCGCGAACAGCGGCTTCCAGTACACGCCGGTCGCCTCCATCGCGACCGTCGTCACGCCATGGCCAGCCAGCCAGTCACGCAGCCCCAGCAGCCCGCGGACCGTCGTCTTGAACTCGCGCACCTCCTGGACACGCCCCCCCTCATGTCCGGGAACGCGCACGCACGCGGTCACCGACGCCTTATGCACATCCAGCGCCCCCGGGCGCTCAACAATCTGATCCACGCTCACGCTCCATCGCCGATGATCACCAAGCGGACACGCTGCCCAGGAGGATCCAGCAACGACCAACGAGTCTCTTACACGTGCTCAAGGCAACAGTCCGGCATCCCGGCAAGGACCCTGCGCCACACTGATTACGGACCCCGCAGGGGCACCAAGCAAACGACGGCGTCACAAGGACAGCCGAAGTATCATCCCATTTTCACCCCGCCGCGCATGGCCGTTCCCGCGGCCAGCACCACTGATGGGAAATACCCCGCTGGACAAGCTTTACCCAGATTCGGTATTTCATCCGCCCGCGGATGGCCAAAGGCCAGGACAACTAACGCGGGTCCCCCCAACGCATCTCGGAGAGCGTTCTGAGACGAGGATGCTCTCGGAGATGCGGCGCTCGCCCAGTTGGGACCCGATGCTGGCTGCCGTTCGAGCCGCCGACCAACGCATCTCAGAGAGCAATCTCGCGGGAGAATGCTCTCGGCTATGCGTGAGGGGGACGCGGGTTAGGGGTGGCGGGTGGTCTGCGGGGCGCCACCCCCAGCCAGACGGCAAGCCGAGGTCAGTGAGGAGCGGGCGGGAGGGTGACGGTGAATGTGGTGCCGACGCCGAGGCGGCTCTCCACGTTGGTGGTGGCGCTCATCGCATCGGCGAGCTCGATCTACTCGGCGCTGAAGTGCAGGCCGCAGGTCGTCCACGCGGCGTAGGTGCCGGCCACCTCGACGTTCGAGACGACGCCCAGATCGCGCGGGCTGGCAGGGCGACCCGTTGACCGCTCAGCGGGACACCA
>JACDCY010000081.1 GCA_013817305.1 Gemmatimonadaceae bacterium
CGGCCACGCCCCGGCGCGTGGTTTTCCCGGAAAGCGGGGACGTCCGAATACTGCAAGCCGTCGGAGTAATGCGCGACCTGAGGATCGTGGAGCCCGTGCTGGTTCTCGATCCGGCGAATCCGGAATCTCACGCCGCGATCGAGGCGCTCGGCGTGGAGGTGGTGAAGGCACGGGGGCCTTCGCTGCAGTTCGCGGTCGGCATGTTGAGGGACGGTGAGGCGGATGCGTGTGTCGCGGGAGCGGTGCACCAGACGGCGGACGTGCTGCGGGCCGCGATCTCGCTCATCGGAAAGGCGCCCGGCATCACGACGATCTCGAGCGCCTTCTACATGGTGCGCGGCCGGCAATGGGCCGCGGAAGCCGACGTTCTTACGTTCACTGATTGCGCGGTTGTTCCGCATCCAACGGCGGCCCAGCTGGCAGAGATTGCCATTTGCGCGGCAAGAGACCGGGCGCTGATAGTTGGCGATCAGCCCAAGGTTGCGCTGCTGTCGTTCAGCACCAAGGGCAGCTCCTCGTCGGACTCGGTGCGCCTGGTAGCGGAAGCCCTTCGGTTGATCCGCGAGCGGGAGCCATCCCTCGTCGTCGACGGGGAGCTGCAAGCCGACGCGGCGCTCGTGCCGGAGGTGGCGATCCGGAAGGCGCCCGGCAGCGGTCTTGGCGGCACAGCGAATGTGCTCGTCTTCCCATCCCTCGACGCCGGCAACATAGCTTACAAGCTGGTGGAGCGACTCGCGGGCGCTCAGGCGATCGGCCCGATTCTGCAGGGTCTGGCAAAACCGGTCGCCGATCTCTCCCGCGGAGCGCAGCCACAGGACATTATTAATGTTGCGGCGGTAGCGGCTCTACAGGTAGCAACTGCAAGGCATTAGCTATTAGGTATTAGTTCCCGCTGTCTAACACCAAATAGCTAATACCAAATAGCTTTCCAAATCCCAGCCCCTTCGGAGATCCGATTCCAATGAGCTTCACCATTCGCAAGCAGGGCGAGATCGTAGTCGTCGATGTCGAGGGCCAGCTCATCGTCGGCAACCGCCAGGAGCTGAAGCAGAAGGTGCTCGACGAGCTCGAGAAGGGTGAGAAGCGCTTTCTCATCGACTTCACTCAGACCGGCTACATCGACAGCTCGGGCCTCGGCGTCCTCGTTTCGCTGTCCAAGAAGATCCGCGAGCAGGGGGGCGAGCTCAGGCTGGCCAACCTCAACGACGATCTCAAGACGCTGTTTGAGCTGACGAAGCTCGACACGCTCTTCCAGATATCGGATAGTCGGGAGCGGGCGCTAGAGAGCTTCTGATGGCAAAGCTGCGCGTCACGCTGGATCTCGAGATACCCAGCGACGTGCACGAGATCGAACGGGTTGTGGAGCTGGTACAGAAGGAATGCCGCCAGCTCAAGATCGAGCCCGAGAAGTGCTCGCTCAACGTGCCCGTCGCTCTCACTGAGGCTCTCTCCAACGCCATCCTGCGGGGCAATGGCGACGACGCCTCCAAGCACGTGCGCGTGCGCGCCTCGGTCAACAAGGCCGGCGACATGCTCGTCGTCGACGTCACCGACGAAGGCCCCGGGTTCGACCTGCCGTCGAGTACCCGAAATTGCACGACGGCCGAGAACGTCCTGCGAGAAGACGGGCGCGGACTGTTCCTGATGCAGTGCCTGGTCCATCGCGTGGAGCAGTTCGCTGACGGGGGGAACACAGTCCGCCTGACGGTGCAACGTGGATGAAAGACCTTCACGCGGTGCTTGCCGCGTTCCAGGAAGCGACGCAGTGCCCGGTCGCTGTCTGGGTGGCGGACGACAAGATGCCGCCGACGCTCGCGATTGCGGTGTCCTCCGGGAATGTCCTCAGCCCCGACACGCTCCCCGAGACTGAGCAGGGCGCGCTCCTCACGAATAACGGGCAGGTCATCACAGCGCGGCTTTCCGGGCTCAAGCGCGCCTGGATGACGATGGGGCCATGCGAGGGCGGGCGCCGCCCGCTGGAGCGCAACGCCGAGTTGCTCCTCCCCGTGGTCAACCGGATGATGCGCACAGGTCTCGAAATGGAGCACACGGCCGCCGAGCTGGCCGGGCGCTACGAAGAGATAAGCCTTCTCTACACCATCAGCGAGATACTCGGGCGGACGGTCGCGCTCGAGGAGGCGGCGAAAACGATTCTGGTCGAGCTGTCGCAAACGGTCGGCTCGCGGCGCGCCGCAATCCTCCTGTACGACAAGCCGACGACGATGCTCTACGCCGTCGCTGCGATCGGAGTGGAGGCGCAGCTGACGTCGATTCCCATCAATGACATGGGGAGCGTCGCGGCGCGCGTCTTCCGCACCAGGCATCTCGCGATCGCAGACGCGAGCGAGAGCACGTCGGAGCACGAGGCGGTGTATTCCCGTGACACGATGCTTGCGGCTCCGATCATCTGGACAAGCTCGACTGGCAGCCTGCCGCTCGGCGTCGTCATCCTGTCGGAGCGGGAGACCGGGCAGCCCTTCAGCGCGGGCGATCAGAAGCTGGTAGCCGCGGTCGCTACCCAGATCGGAATCGCCATCCAGAACTCGCGGCTCGTGCGCGCGTCAATGGATCAGCAGCGGCTGCAGCAGGAGATGCTACTCGCGCACGATCTTCAGATGAAGCTTCTGCCGCAGCCGGGCAGCCTGTCGGCTGATGCCGAGATCGCCGCGCGTGTCGTTCCCGCGGAGAGCGTCGGAGGTGATTTCTACCACCTGTTCCGGTTGAGCAACGCAGCTACGGGCGTGATGATCGGAGACGTCTCGGGGCACGGCTACCGCGCCGCGCTGATCATGGCCCTTACCATGAGCGCCGCATCGATTCACGCGCAGATTCACTCCGACCCGAGCGCCATGCTGGCTGCGCTGCTGGGATCGGTGCGCGAGGAGCTGGCGACTACGGAGATGTTCGTTTCGCTCTTTTACGGGGTAATCAATCGCAAGAAGAGCTGTCTCAACTACGCCAATACGGGTCACCCGCACGCATTTGTGTTAGGCCCTGACGGTAAGTGCGACCGGCTGCCCGCGCTCGATCCACCATTGGGAATGGTGGACGCGCCGCCTCATGCCGCTTCGTTGCCGTGGCATTCCAGGGAGAGCCTTCTGGTGCTGTTCACGGACGGCATCAGCGACGCGCGCAACGCCAAGGGCGACAGGTTCGGAGAGCAGCGCGTGCTGGACGCTGTGAAGAAATACAGGAGCGAGCCGGTCGAGGTGATTCAGGAGAAGGTCTTCGAATCGCTCCGCCGCTTCCTCGGCCGCACGCCGCTCCGTGACGACCAGACGCTGGTCCTTCTCCGAGCCTAACTGGTGCGGCGTCCGGCGGGGCACAGTGGGGGATTTCATCCTCCCGTCCTGAAGCGCCTCGGCCAGCATTTCCTCAATGACGAACGCGTTCTGGCGGGAATCGCCGCCGCGCTCGATCTCGAGGGCCACGAGACCGTGGTCGAGATCGGCCCCGGACGCGGAGCGCTTACGCGCCATCTTGTCGGCCTCCCGCGACGACTCGTTCTGATCGAGCTCGACCGCGCACTCGCCGCAAATTTGCGCGAAGAATTCGCCGACGATCCGACTGTGGAAGTCATCGCGGCCGATGTCCTGGACGCGAATATCGCCGAGCTGGCCGGAGGTCCGTACGTCCTGGTTGGAAATGTCCCGTACTACATAACCACACCAATAATCTTTCACGCGCTCCAGGCGCCGATGCCGCTGCTCGCGGTCTTCCTGGTGCAAAGGGAAGTCGCCGAGCGCATGGCTGCCAACGCCGATGACGAGGAATACGGCGCGTTATCCGTAACCATTCAGGCGCTGACGGAGCCCGAGCTACTCATGCGAGTTCCGCCGAGCGCATTTACCCCCGCGCCGAAAGTTGATTCAGCGGTTGTTCGATTGCGGCCCCGCGTCAGGCCGCTGGTGCCGCCGGAAACCGCTGCCGGCTTCCAGGCGTTCGTGCAGTCGTTTTTCTCAATGCGGAGAAAACAGCTCGGAACCATCGTCCGCTCGCTCGAGGGCGTGGACACAGAGAGCGCGCGTGAAATTCTCGTCGCTGGTGGTTGGGATCCCCAGGCGCGCCCCGAAACTCTCTCGCCCACCGAGTTCGCCCGCCTCTACGCTGCCCTTCGCCCAACCCCGTAACGCCTTCCGTTCGCCTGGCGAAGCAACTATGCCGGACCGGACGCGGTGGTGCCCGCCGCCGCAGGCCGCGTCTTAGCGAGCGCAGTTTGCTCGCGTAGCGGCCGAAGCGCGGCGTGCACCACAGCGTCGCGGCGCGAACCCTCAGTCGCGGTTCGTCAGGGCGAAAGAAAGAGCTTCCAACTCCATGGCCATGTTCACTGTGCGCATGGCAACCTTGGGCGGAGCAGTCAACTGGCCCGGAACGAAGTTGAGAATCGCAGCGATGCCGGCACGCGCCACGCGCTCGGCCATCTTCTGCGCGCCGCGCGCCGGGATCGCCAGGACGGCAATGTCAAACTTCTCGCTCTCGGCGTCACGCTCGAAGAACGCGACGTCGCGTACATGGAGGTCGCCCAGCGCTTCTCCCACGCGCGCAGGATTGGAATCGTAGACCGCGACCACGTCGAAGCCCCTCTGCGAGAACCCTTCGTACTGGGCTAGCGCGGCGCCGATCTTACCCGCGCCGATGATGCAGACCCGCCAGCGTCGCTCGAGACCCATGATTCGTCGCAGGCGCTCGAGCAGCTCCGTGACCGAGTACCCGAGCCCGCGCTTTCCGAACGAGCCGAACAGGGACAGGTCCTTCCGCACCTGCGCCGAGGTTGTGCCGCCGAGCTTGGCCAGCTCCTCGCTGGACACGGTCGTCGTTCCTCGGCGATTGATGTCTTCGAGGAACCCGAGATAGAGGGACAGGCGGCGGACCGTGGATTCTGCTATGCGCTTCATGGAGCTTGTGAAATCATTCACAAACTTATTTCCGAGGCGGTTCCAGTACCAGTAGGTGTACGTGGCCAGACGTTCTATGGTGTATCTTCGGGTAGATGCCGGTTCACGTGACGTCCGAAATCGGAGCCCTTCGCTCAGTCCTGGTGCATACGCCGGGGCCTGAGCTGTTGGCCGTGACTCCCACGACGCGCGAGACGTACCTCTACGACGACATGATCGACGTCCGCGCGGCGGGTGAGGAGCACCGCCGTTTCGTGGCAATCCTCCAGCGGTTCGCGGAGGTCCACCAGGTCACAGACCTGCTGTCAGAAGTGGTGGCGGACAATGAAGTTCGGGAAAAGCTGTGGCGGGAGTCGATGGACATCATCCCCTCCGAGCCTCTGACCCGTGAGATCTACGAGCTGCCGCCCGCCGAGCTCGTGCGCACGCTCATCGAAGGCAGAGAAGAGCCGCCCGGGCCGCTGGCCCGAAAGCTGAACGAGTCGGGCTATCTGCTGCCGCCGCTCCCGAACCTGTTCTTCACCCGCGACGTCGCGATGGGTCTGGGCGAGCACGTCATGATCGGCTCGATGCGATACGGCGTGCGGTGGAGCGAGGAGCTGATCATGAAAGCGATCTTCTCCGCGCACCCGCGCCTCACCAACAAGGGAATTCTGTACGACGGCTCCACCGAGCGGCGCATCAACTACACGCTCGAGGGCGGGGACGTGCATCCGCTCCGCCGCGACCTCGTGATCATAGGATTCAGCGAGCGGTCCAGCCCCGCGGCCATCGAGAATCTCGCCGCGCTGCTGTTCGCCAAGACGGCCATCACCGACGTCATCGTCGTCGTCATGCCGCGCGAAAACATCGCGATCCACCTCGACATGATTTTCACGCAGGTCGATCGCGAGCTGTGCGTCGTTTATCCGCCGCATTTCATCGGACCGGAGCGGCTGCCGATTCTGCACTGGCGCCGCGGCAAGGCGCAGATGACCGAGATGCCGACCATCTTCGCGGCGCTCGAGGAGTGCGGAATGAAGATGGAGCCGGTCATGTGCGGAGGGCCGCGCCGCATGATCCAGGAGCGCGAGCAGTGGGCGTCGGGCTGCAACTTCGGCACGTTGCGGCCGGGGCTCGTCACGTCTTATGCGAGAAACGAGGCGACCCTGCACGAGATGGAGAAAATGGGTTTCAGGATCATCTCTGCCGCGGACTTCCTCGACGATGCGGTCAAGATCGGCGAGGACGAGCGAGCGGTGCTCACATTCCCCGGCGGTGAGCTCGTGCGCGGCGGGGGCGGGCCTCGCTGCATGACCTGTCCCGTGACGCGGGACGACCCGTGGGGCTGAGCGGCGGGATTCATACCGCGCTCGCAGACACGTCATTGACGACGCGCGCGCATGAGTACCTCTCAGCCGGCCCCGCAGACTCCGTCGATCTGATTGCGCACGTCTGCAATTTGCCGGGGCCGCCGCGGACCGTGGCCGAGCACCTTGCTGCCGCGATGTTTGCCGGACGCACCGACTTCGAGCGGGGAATCGACGGCAGATGGCGCATTGCGGCCATCCCCGCGGTCACACGCCCGGGCCGGGGCGCCCCCGGCCTCGCGGAACCTGGATTGGATCGCATCGACGAACTGTCCTACGTGGTCGTCGACGTCGAAGCGACAGGGACGAGCGTCCTCTTCGGCGACCGCATCACGGAAGTCGCGGCCGTCGTCGTTCGCGACGGTGCCATCACGGACGTGTTCGAGACCCTGGTGAATCCACAGCGACCCATCCCTTACTTCGTCACGGCGCTCACGCACATTACGTGGGACATGGTGAAGGACGCGCCGACCTTCGAAGAGGTGGCGCCGCGCCTGCTCGCAGCCTTGAGGGGCCACGTCTTCACCGCGCACAACGTGAAGTTCGATTGGCGATTCGTGTCGACCGAGATTCTTCGCGCCACGGGCCACAGGATACAGGGCCGGCAGCTGTGCACCGTCAAGCTTGCCCGGCGCCTGCTCCCTCAGCTTCCAAGGCGCTCGCTGGATCATCTCGCCCGGTATTACGGCGTGACGAACAAGGCGCGGCACCGCGCGGGCGGAGACGCGCTCGCCACCGCTGAGTGTCTGGTGAGAATGCTGCGGCATGCCAACGACGACGGGCTTCATACGTGGGCTGACCTGCAGCGTTTCTCCGGCGCGCGCAAGGCAGGCACGCGCAAGCGTAAATCGGCGCTGCCGACCGCTGCCGTCAACGACGTCACGGCGTGACACGTCCGGAACCGCTCGTGCAGCCGCTCCAGATCGGGGAGCTCAAATGCCAAGCGATCCAGGCCGGCGGCCAGCGTCTCGACGGAGGGGCGATGTTCGGTGTCGTGCCCAAGCCGCTCTGGGAGAAGAAAATCCCGGCCGACGAGCGCAACCGCATTCAGCTCGGCATGCGCTGCCTGCTTATCGAGCACCCGGACGGGCTGGTCCTTATCGACACAGGCGCCGGAAATAAGGAGAACGAGAAGTTTCTCGGCATCTACGGCATCGAGAATCAGGGAGAGCAGTCGAGAACCGCTCTGGAAGACGGTATCAGGGCTGCTGGCCACACGCCCGAAGCGGTGAGCGTGGTCATCAACACGCATCTCCACTTTGACCACGCAGGCGGAAACACCTTCACCGGCCCCGACGGCCAGCTGGCGATCACCTTTCCGAACGCCGACTACTTCGTGCAGCGCGGCGAGTACGACTACGCGACCCGCACCAACGAGCGCACGGCAGCGAGCTACTTCGATCGCAATTTCGTGCCGATCGACAGGGCGGGGAAGTTGCGCCTGCTGCAGGGCGAAAAGGAGGTGCTGCCAGGGATCCGGGTAATTCCGACTTCCGGTCACACGCCCTTCCACCAGAGCGTGCTCGTCACGTCGGGCGCATCCCGCGCGTGCTTCCTCGGCGATCTTGCCCCCACCGCGGCGCACCTGCCACTGCCGTGGATAATGGGTTACGACGTGGAGCCGCTCGTCACGCTCGAGACCAAGCGCTGGCTGTTCGCGCAGGCACTGGCGGAGGACTGGCTGCTGATCTTCGAGCACGATGCAGTTACGGCGTGGGGGCGGCTGGCCTACGATGGAAAGACCTACGCCCTCGCGTAGGCCGGCCACGGGGATTCGGCTGACGGGATGCAAGCTTTGAGTGAAAAGCCGTGAGTGACGAGCCGTCAGATGCTTATCCCTGAGTTGTCCTCGGCTCTTTGTCTCATCACTCAACTCTCAAAGCTTTCAACTCACAGCTTGCACCCCGCCTATCCCTGCTCGGGGCCAGTGTTGACCCTGAGGCTTTATATCACTAGGTTGTATGTACACAACGTG
>JACDCY010000197.1 GCA_013817305.1 Gemmatimonadaceae bacterium
ACTACTTCATCGCCGACGACCACGGCGACGCCGATGCCAGGAACCTGAAACGTGGTGAGCGCCTGCTCGATGGTGGCGTCAAGGCCGGCGAGCGCCTCGCGCGGCGGTGGTTCTTTCGCCTGGAGCGGGGCGGAGGCGACCGCGACAGCAAGGAAGATGATTGTTGTTCTCATGAGGGGTTGAGGTGGCGAAGTCTTGCCGCGTTAGAGGAGGTTGGACTCGCCGGCGCGTCCGCTCCGGTTCGTCACCAGCTGCAGCAACTCCGGCCCGGTCACGCGTGAGGCAGCTTCGTGCGGACAGGAAGCGACGCACTGCGGCTTTGGCGCGGAGCGATCACCCTCCGCGTCACAAAGGTCGCACGTGGCGGCTTTGAGCTGCGCGACCATCCGGCTTTCGCCAGGATCGTCGAAGTCAGGAACTTCGATGCTGCGGCCTCTGTTCGGCACCATGAAGATGTCGCCGTAAGGACAATTCGAGGCGCACAATTGGTGCTGGATCCGCTGCAAAGCGGGGATGAGCGGTGCCATGAAGATGCCGGGCTTTGCGAGCTGAAGTTTATGCGCAGCGAAGCGGCCAAGAAGCAAGGCGAAAGGGTTAACCTTAACGTCGCCGGGTAGTGTTCGCGGATTGTCAGCCTGCACGGCAGATTCGCCCTCACCTCAATCCTCTCCCTCAGGGAGAGGAGGACATAGGCCGCGGGGCTCTTGGGAATCAGGGTGGGAGGCCGTCTGCGCAGCGCCAGGTGAGGGGCAACTGACAATCAACAAACACTTCCACGTCGCCGCAGGAGTCCGTGAATGCCGGCCGGCCCGCCTACGGCGATCCACCGAGTAAGATCTGCTTGAACGAACCGCGCGCTGCAGTCGCCGGCGCACCGATTCGTGAACCGGGACGGGATGTCCGCCACCACTACTAGCGCCCGCTGCACCGTCTGTCATTCGCCATTTCACGCCGTTCCGCAGGCACAGCGACTCGCCACGGCTGATCCGACCGAGTCGGTCTCTTGCGAAAGCTGCCATGGCGCGGCTGGCGGTTGGTTGCGCCGGCACACGCGTCCGGATTGGACCTACGCCACTCGGGTCGGCGCCGGCATGCGCGACCTGAAGAGCTTCTACGTGCGCGCGAATACCTGCGTCGCGTGCCACCAGAATCTGGACTCCGACATTGTCGCCGCCGGCCACCCAGAGTTGCTGTTCGAGCTGGACGGGCAATCGGCCGCGCAACCGAAACATTGGCGCGATGCCGAGGGGAGCGGACCGCGTGCCTGGCTGACCGGGCAGCGGTGGCGCTGCGCGAACTCAGCTGGCGTCTCGCGATGAACCCGACCGCCGATCCGCCCTCGCTAGCCCAGTGGAACGCGCTCGTCTGGCTCCTCAGCCACGTCACGGCCGCGGACACCAGTCTCTTGCCGATCGCGCAGCCCGGGAGCGGGCCGGACGACCAACAGTTCAGGCGCGTGCAGCAGCAGGCGGACGAGCTGGCGCGGCGCGCGTCGGAAGCAAACCTCGGGCGCGATTTCGCTCTGCGGGTGCTGGCGCGGCTCGCTGCGCTGGACGAGGAATTCGCTCCCGCGACGGGCACGCCACACGAGATCCTGTTCCGTCGCGCGCAGCGTCTCGTCCTCGCGATCGAACGGCTGACTGTCGCGAATCTGCCACCGGCGCAACAAAACCTCCCGTCGAGCGGCCTTACCAGTCTGCGCGACAATTTGCGTTCGCCGGCCGCATTCGACCCGGAACGTTTCGCGAATCTCCTGACGGAATTCCGCATCAGCGTCGGTGATCCGGTGCCGTGATTTCGCCTACCGCGCGAGCAGGCATTCGCTACATTCCCGCCGACATGTCCGCTGAAGCCACCGAGAAGCCATACGGCCGCACCCACCCCTTCCCGTCGCACATCAAGCTGAATCGCCGCCTCAATCCAGGCTCCGACAAAGATACACGTCACCTCGAGCTTGATCTCGTCGGCTCCGGGCTCACCTACGAAGTCGGCGAGTCACTCGCCGTCCACGCGTCGAACGATCCGGCGTTGGTCGACGAAATCCTGCGAGCGATCGGCGCGACCGGCGATGAGTTGGTGCCGGCGGCGAGC
>JACDCY010000198.1 GCA_013817305.1 Gemmatimonadaceae bacterium
GTGGGCCCTACGATGAAGCCAGTCGGAAAGCCGGATGCGGGAAATCCGCACGTCCGGTTTGATGAGCGGGGAGGGGAAACGGGCTTGCGCCACCGGCTCGAGAACCGCGCCCCTCCTCGACTCCACGTGCGCCTCGACGGCGCGCGTCACCTATGGAGGAAGGTTCCATCCAGACAGTTGTCGATTGATCTGGAAGCTGACGAGCGGTGTGGCCGGGTAACTGGCCGGGCCGAAGCCTCGTGACAAAGGCCGCCCTGGGCGGTCGAGCGATCCAGCGGGCCGTAACGCGAGTGAAGTCTGAGCAGGCCTCGAAAGAGTCGATGCGGACGCCGACCCGTCTCTTACCCGGGGAAGGCCGCGCGAACAGGGAAGCAATCGACGCACGCACCTGTTCGGTCCGCCGGGGTATTGGACACGGCACGTTGGAATGGTGATGCGGGTAATCGAGGGAGACCCGTTGCGATCGGAGGTCGCGGCTTCAACATCGCTCCTGGCGATGGATCGGGCGGGTGTCGGACAGGGTCGTACGACCGTTGAGGCCGGGTAACGCCGGCGGAGGAAAGGACCCTGACTTCTGGTGTGCTTTCGACGATGGTGAGGTGAGGGTGATTGGCGATGAGCCTTGAAACATCCGAGAAGATCAGGAGCCTTCAGAGAAAGCTGTATCGTAAGGCGAAGGCGGAGCCCGCCTTCCGCTTCTACGTGCTCTACGACAAGATCTGCCGCGAGGACATTCTGCTCCATGCATTTGCGCTGGCTCGCGCCAATGCGGGTGCGCCGGGTGTGGACGGGGTGACCTTCAAGCAGATTGAGGCGTCGGGCGTGGACGCGTGGTTGGCGGGCTTGCGCGAGGACCTCGTCTCAAAGACGTACCGGCCTGATCCGGTGCGGCGGGTGGCGATCCCGAAGCCGGGGGGCGGCGAACGTCCGCTCGGCATCCCGACGATTCGGGATCGGGTGGTTCAAACGGCTGCCAAGATCGTGCTGGAGCCGATCTTCGAGGCGGACTTCGAGGACAGCGCCTATGGGTATCGGCCGCGCCGCAGCGCGATCGATGCCGTCAAGGAAACGCACCGGCTGATCTGCCGGGGCTATACCGACGTCGTCGACGCCGACTTGTCGAAGTACTTCGACACGATTCCGCACGTGGACCTCCTCCGATCGGTGGCCCGCCGCATCGTCGACCGGCACGTGCTGGGGCTGATCAAGCTCTGGCTGCGCGCGCCGGTCGAGGAGCGGGATGGCGACGGGACGCGGCGCATGAGCGGTGGCAAGAGCAGCACGCGCGGCACGCCTCAGGGCGGCGTCGCCAGTCCGTTGCTCTCCGTCATCTACATGAACCGTTTCCTGAAGCATTGGCGTTCGACGGGACGCGGCGAAGCGTTCCACGCGCACGTCATCTCCTACGCCGACGACT
This sequence comes from Gemmatimonadaceae bacterium, assembly GCA_013817305.1. GTDB lineage: Bacteria > Gemmatimonadota > Gemmatimonadetes > Gemmatimonadales > Gemmatimonadaceae > JACDCY01. The sequence goes on from JACDCY010000198.1 coordinate 1,418, forward strand.
TCGTCATCCTCAGCCGTGGACACGCGGATGAGGCGCTGACGTGGACAAAGGCGGCGATGACGAAACTCGGGCTGACGCTCAACGAGGCGAAAACCTCGGTGAAGGATGCCCGACGCGAGGGCTTCGACTTCCTTGGCTACCGGCTGGGACCACGTCACCATCCCAACGGCGGGCGCTGGTATCTGGGCGCAAGCCCATCCAAGAAGAGCGTGCTGCGGATCAAGACGAAGATCGGCGCGCTGCTGGCGCCGGGCAACAAGGGCGCCTGGCCTGAAGTGCGAACGCGACTGAACCGCCTCTTGGTCGGCTGGTCCGCGTACTTCTCCTATGGCGGCCTTGCCTCGGCCTACGAAGCCGTCGATCGCCACGTCTATGATCGTACGAGGCACTTCCTCTGCAGACGGCACAAAGTGCAAGGGCGTGGCACGAAGCGGTTCTCCCGTGAGCATGTCTACGGGGAGCTGGCCGTGCGATGTCTTCGACGCGAGCGCGGGCGGCCGCCGTCGTGGGCCCTACGATGAAGCCAGTCGGAAAGCCGGATGCGGGAAATCCGCACGTCCGGTTTGATGAGCGGGGAGGGGAAACGGGCTTGCGCCACCGGCTCGAGAACCGCGCCCCTCCTCGACTCCACAGGTGAAGGGCCGCAAGCGGCAGGCCAT
>JACDCY010000199.1 GCA_013817305.1 Gemmatimonadaceae bacterium
GTCATCAATAGCTCAATCCTGCAAGATCGAGCCCGTGCTGGAGACGCTCCAACGCAGACCGCGCGGCCTCCACATCGGCGTAGGTGATGTCCCCGGCGTCGATGCGGTTGACGAACTCGGCATACAGCCATCCGTTGTCAGGATCGCCCGACGTGTACGGCGATCGGAACTCCGGATGATTCGGCCATCCGAGAAACTGGCAGGCGTATTCGAGCGCGAACCACGCCTCCATCGTCGACCCCCACGGGTCGTAGCCGTCCCAACCGTCCGCGATCAGCCCGTCGATCAGATCCGGCGTCTCAGCGCCGGCCCGGTCGATCAGAGCCGAAATCTCCGGCCCGTGCCCGTCGTTGAAGCGGGCGCCGATGATTGTGTTCATGCTTCCTCCTTGATCGGTGACCAGTGAATCGCGAGCCGGTAGCGGGACCCGCCGAGATGCGACCCGCACCCGTCGCAGGATCTCCAGGTGAACTCCTCGATCCCGTCGCCGGTGTCCGAATCCGTCCAATCCGAGATGAACGTCACTTCCTGGTCGCCCGAGACGTACCCGTATTCGGGCAGCTCGCCGAGCGGCTCGAACTCGCAAGGCGAGTCGGATTCGCCCGCATACCAAACCCCTTCATGTTCATGGGCTCCGTAGTGGTGGGCGAAGTAGCAGTCTGTGCAGACCCACACTTCGCCGAGATCGTCGTCTGTCATTCTTCATCTCCCATGTAGGCGGAGTATTCGGCGTCGATCATCTCGAACGCTTCGATCGCGGCCTGTTCGTCCTCCTCGACCTGGACATCCACGAATCCGCTGGAGTAGCAGATCAGCAGCCGCCGGCCGAACCGGTGGACGATGTAGTGCCAGTCACACGCATCGCCGGTGTATTCGTCGGATGAGCCCTGTTCGAGCGTGAGTAGCCAGAGATATTCGGCCATCGGGTCACCCCCGAACTTGTGCGGTGAAACTTCGGCCCGTGAAACCACGGTGCCATCGGACAGGATCATGCGGTCATCTCCGTGACGAGATAGACGGTGGGGATGGCGTCCGCGATGCGGCGCGCGAGGGCGCGCAGCATCGGTGTCGGATCGCAGCGTTCCGGGGTGCGGTGCTGCGAGTAAACGATCAGCGCGTCGCCGGACCCGACACCCCAGTCGGATTCATCCCAGGTCGTCGTCGTGTACTCGACCTGGACGTCCTGATGGGTGACGTCCTGGCGGATGACTTGCGCGCTGCGGCCAGGTTTGACGTCGTAGCGGATCAGCCGGCGGTAGTCACCGCGGATGATCTCGACTGTGCCCCATGAGGGCGGCGCGGTCGTCGTCGGCTTGTCACAGTCGACGTGGATCGTGAGGTTCATGTGAGACCACTTTCGTCAGGGTCGTAGCCAGTCGGCCCGTAGTTCATCCAGTCGAGCCCGTGGTTGACGCGCCCGATCTCCGAACCGGTCGCCATGCAGGCAGAACAGATGATCTGCCACTGGGTGGCCGGGATCGCGTAGTTGGATGGCGCGATGGACGGCCTGTCAGGATCGGCGAGATCGACACCGAACACCTTGAAGGTTTCGACTACGGCGTTCGCCCAGTCGACCTTCGCATGTTCGACAATGTCGACGAGCTGGTCGTCGGTGAGGACGTAGCGCGTTTGCGTATTCATGGTTTCACCTCCTCTCAAGGTGTGGGGGGGGTTATGGGAGATTGTGACCGGCCTGTCCCTGACATCAGCCAGGCGGCCGGTCCCTGACCACTTCGCCGGTCAGGCAGCAGAACAAAGGTCGGCCAGTTCGAGCATTTCGAGCACGAACGCCGGCCGGTAGAACTCAAGATAGGTCATAGCCTGCCTCCTTCCTGGAGAGCCCACCCACCGGAGGACGGCCTCAGACCGAAGTCGTCGCAGGACATCGCCCGTCCGTGGGTGAACCCTCCAGGGGGGAGGGGGGACTAACGCTTGAACGCCCCGTAGGCCAAGACCAACAGCCCGACCCCGACAACCGCCGGCACAGCCAGCAAGGCCACCGCCCAGAACAGAACCCAGAACAACACTTTCACCATGACTTCACCTCCTTCGGGGGGGGACTAGGGGATGT
>JACDCY010000200.1 GCA_013817305.1 Gemmatimonadaceae bacterium
AGCAGGGACTCCACCAGCAGCGCCAAGAAGTACACGCACAGCAACGCCTGGATCCGGCTCACCTCCTTCAGGAACACCGGCGCCACCACGAAGTCGGTCTTCAACTGCGAGAAACGCTTCTCGATCATCGGCTGCTGCTTGTAGGCCAGCAGCAGGTCCAGCTCCGACATCGTCGTCACGTTGCTGACCAGCGGGAACACCCCGTCGCACCGCGCCTCGCCGGCCAGGCGATCGTGGTCGATCCGCCAGCTCAGGTCGAACCGGATGGCCTCGCTCCGCACGTACCGCGTCTCGGGGCCGCGGCGGCCACGCCGCTCCTGGCGGTAGGTCTCGGTCGTCTTCTCCTGGATCTCCACGATCAGCAGGCCCTCGGCCTCGCCGTCGCGGAGGATCGCCTCGACGGCCAGCGCCACCTTGGCATGGTCGCGGTATCGCGTCCGCGGCGAGGTGAGCTTGGCACGAAACTCGGCCAGTGCCGCCGTCGCCCTTTCGATGCGCTTGTGCCGCGCCAGCGCGTCGAGTTCGCCCTTGCGGGCGCTGTGGTACCAGACCAGGCGGTATCCCTCGGCGGTGATCGCCTCCGGCTCGTGGGTGCGATACCGGTCGATCAACTCGCCCTGGTCATCGAGCTTCTCGTGGATCGGCTTCCAGCGGGCCAGGCCTTCGCGGACGGACTCACGAAAGGCGGCGTCCTCGCCACGGGTGCGGGGCAGGATGGTGAGGAACCGGCCGCCCTGTTGATGGAGGTGGGCCATGTTCTCGGCGGTGGCCAGCTTGCAGTCGGCCACGTAGAGGAAGTCGCGACGTCCGGTGAGCTTGCAGAGGATCTTCCAGGTGTCGATATGGGAGCGGTCATCGGTGGCGTTGCCGCTCTCGACGCGGAAGTGCACCGGCACGGCGCCGTCGCGTGAGACGGTGAGGATGTAGAGGAGCTGCTTGAGGTCGGGGCGGTGGTCCTTGTTGTGGCCGTGGGTGACGGCCAGGCGGAGCTTTCCCCGCAGGGTCCGCTGCTGGTCGGCGGTCTCGTAATCGCCGTGCAAGGTGACGGTGGTGGAGTCGTTGTGCAGCTCGTCGAGATCGACGGCGAACTCGCGGACCGCGTGCGCCACGACGGCGAGGGTGAGCGAGGGGATGTCGGCGTCGAAGAGGCGGTCCAGAGAACGGCCGACGCGGTCGTCGTTGAGCGAAGGGAGCTGCGCCGGGGTCAATCCCAGCAGTTGGGGAAGGTACCGCGCGGCCCACTCGCCGACGCCGTAGAGGGGCTCACGCGCGATCAAGAGGTTCTTGAGCAGGATCAGGAGGGCGGTCGCGGTGGGGACACGGGACCGTGAGTCCTCTCGGGGCAAATGGTCGCGGAGGAACACCTCGAGGCGAAGCCGCGTGAGGATGCGATCGAGGACCGGAAGGGCGGCGACGCGGTGTGAGGTCAAGGTCTCGCCAGCGGCGAGTGCGGGCTCACCGCAGGCGTGTTGAGAATCGGACTGGTCATTCGGTTGGTTCGACGTTTTCCCCACCGGAGTGTCCCCACGACGCATTCTGTCGGCCTCGGAATCGGGGGCGGCCGGTTGGCCGCGACCTCCGCCGACATGGTTGTCTGAGAGGGGGAGAGGTCAAGTGGGAAATTTCTCACGAAATTCTTACGTCGATATGCTTTGACGTAAGTGGAGCGGCTCTCGACTTACGTCAAGGCGGTCGGCGCAAGTCAAGGAGTCGGGGGATCGCCCGGCGACTTGGACATTGCCTGTGCGTAGGACAAGGCGAAGAATCGCTGTCGAGACAAGGACGAGGCGCACCCGGGGAGGGACCGGGCTCGACGTCCACTTCCCTCCAGGAGAAGACGAACTGACCTTCGATCAGATCAAGGGTAATTCAGAGAAAATGCGGTCGAGATGTGCGGAAAATCGGGTTCAGCGTTACGTTCGCGAAACGCTGGCCCTTCCTTTTCTGGTGCATCTATTTCTCCCGTTCGTCATTCGGAATCTCCGATCGCCGCTACTCATGGTGTCCAATGATACGCTGCATGTCAATCCTTATCGACCTTCCTTCAGC
>JACDCY010000201.1 GCA_013817305.1 Gemmatimonadaceae bacterium
CATTCCACGAAGATCACCACAGTGTCGCACTGGCTCGCGGGCGAGCTCGAGACGCTCGTCCCCAACCGGTCGCCGGTGGTAGCGCCGATGCCGGTCGCGACCGAGCTGTTCGCGCCGGATGCTTCGGAGCCCCGCGACGGAATTCTCTTCGTTGGCCGGCTGAATGCGCAGAAGGGGCTCGACCGGCTGATCCGCGCCCTGGCGCAAATGAAGGCGCAGCCCAAGCTCGACGTCGTAGGTGACGGACCGGCGCGAGAGTCGCTCGGCACGCTCGCGAAGGAGCTCGGCGTGGCGGACAGGGTGCGCTGGCACGGCCAGGTGAAGCAGGGCGATCTTCCCAGGTACTACCAGCGCACGCGCGTGCTCGCCGTGCCGTCGCTGGACGAAGGTCTTGGACTCGTGGCTGTCGAGGCCGCGCTGTGCGAGACGCCAGTCGTCGGCTTCCGGTCGGGCGGTACGCCGGACGTGGTGCGCGACGGGAGCACGGGTGTGCTCGTCGATCCCAAAGACGTTCCTGCTTTCGCGCGAGCGCTCGACGCGATCCTGGCCGACGAGTCCCGCGCAACTTCCCTGGGGCAGTCCGGGCGGCTGTATGCGCTGGCGAATTTCGCGCCGGAGTCGGCAGCTCAGAAATATCTCTCGGTCTATCAGCAGGCGATTGACGGCTACGGGTCGTAGAGCCTGGACCGTAGCGCAATGGCTGTTCGCGGCTGCGCTCGTCTGGTACGCAGTCCGATCGCTGGGAGGTCAGTGGGATGAAGTCGGCGCCGGACTGCAGGGTCTCCGTCCCGATTGGCTGCTGGTCGGAGCTGCCAGCGCGCTGACGCTGGTCGCGTACGCGCTGCTGATCGAAGGATGGCGCCGCCTGATCGCCGGTGCGGGCGAGCGCCTCCGGTGGCGCGACGCTTCCGTCATTTGGCTCGCGGGCAACCTCGGCAAATACGTCCCGGGAAAGATCTGGTCGATCGTCGCGATGAGCGGGATGGCCGCGGAGCGCGGAGTGAGTCCTGCGGTGGCCGCTGGGTCTTCGGTAGTGATGCAGATAGTCACGATCGCCGCGGGCGCGGCGGTCGTCGTCGCCAGCGGCGGCGCGATTCCCGGCGGGCCTGTGACCGCTGCCCTCCTGGTCGGGTTGATCCTCGCCGCGCTCTTTACGCTGCCGGTGTTCATCCCGCACGTGCTGAAGTTCGCCGGCAAGCGCGCCGAGAACGTGAAGGTTCCGCCCAGAGGAACGCTGTGGCTCACCATCGTCGTGGCATGCGCCGCGTGGGTGTTGTTGTCGCTGGGATTCATGCTGTTCGTTCGGGCGATGATGCCCGGCTCGGGCGGAACCGTCCTGGCGTACGTGAGTGCGTACACCGCGTCGTACATCGCCGGCTTCCTGGCGCCGTTCGCACCTGGAGGAATCGGAGTGCGAGAGCCGGCACTGGTCATCGCAATGACGCAGCTAGAGCTGGCGAGCACGGCGGACGCGGCCGTGATCGCGGTGGCATCGCGGCTGTGGCTGACGGCGATTGAGCTGGTTCCGGGTTTGATGGCTTTGGCCGGACATCTTGCTACCAGGCGCGGAGCAACCAACAGGAATGGCTAGAGGGAATCCTAGCTGAGCGGGGCAACCCGCGAATATGGATCGAGCGAATCCTAACTTTTTGCAGTGAGTACGTCAGTGTTGAGCGGGAAGTACCGGCGGAGATACACTGACAGTTGTGAGTATATTCCCTCGTTATGCCACCGCGAATCGCACCCGCCTCCGCCGAGCTCAAGGACTTCTACCGCGCCAGGAGCAGCTGGCGCAGCTCCGGCGAGGAAACCACCCGCTTTCGGCGGGCGTCCGCGCTCGCGCGTGTCCCAGCGGGTGCCAGCGTGCTCGACATTGGCGCACGCGAGGGGGGCCTGCGCAGCTACCTCCCCCCCGGCGTACGGTACCAGGGAATCGACATCACGCCCGAGTTCGCGTCCGACTCAGTCATGACGCGCGACATCTCCGAAGGAATTCCGTTTCCTGACCGATCGTATGACTTCGTGTTCTGCAT
>JACDCY010000202.1 GCA_013817305.1 Gemmatimonadaceae bacterium
CGGTAAGAGTTGTGCCGCTCATCAGTCTGTTGTCTGTGTTCAGCGTGACGTTCATGCCTCTCGCAAAATAGTCCCGGAACGGGTGCGTCGCATACGACTCCACCGCGCGCGTCTGCACGTTGCTGGTCGGGCACATCTCCAGCGCGATGCGCCGGTCGTTCACGTATTGGGCTAGCGACGGGTCCTCGAACAGCCGCGTTCCGTGGCCGATCCGGTTCGCGCCACAGTCGTGCACGGCCTGACGGATGGATTCGACGCCGTGCCCCTCGCCGGCGTGCACGGTCACCGCGAGGTCGTGATCGCGGGCGTAAGTGAACGCGGCGGCATGCACCTTGGCGGGGTTCCCGGTCTCTCCTCCCGCCAGGTCGAATGCCACCACGCCGCGGTCCTTGTGCTTCACCGCGAGCCGTGCCTGTTCCATCGAGCTTGCTGCCGGAAGATTCCGAAGCGCGCAGACGATGAAGCGCGCAACGACCCCGAATTCCTGCTCCCCGCGCTCGAGCCCGCGCACCGTCGCGTCAACCACGTCGTCAAGCGACAGACCGCGCCTTGTGTTCAGCAGCGGCGCGTTACGGACCTCGATGTACCTGACGCCGTCCTCGTGCGCGTCGGCGACCAGTTCGTACGCGACACGCTCCACCGCCTCGGCGGTCTGCATGACGGAGATCGTGTACTCGAAGCGCGCGAGGTAGTCCTCTAGTGTCGCGGCGTCGGTGACGCGCATCATCTTCGCGACGTCATCGGCCGACGACGAGCACGGCAACATCACACCGTACTCACTCGCGAGCTCCGCCAGCGTGGCGGGACGCACCGAGCCATCGAGGTGACAATGGAGCTCCGCCTTGGGGAGGCGGCGGAGAACCTCGCGCAGTTCCCCGCTCACGTGGCCTGCCTGGAGCTGACCACGCGAAAGATCGAGCCGTTGGTCACGCGCTCATCCAATGGCGCCGGCAGGCCGCGGTGGTCCACAATGATTCGCGAGCCTGCGCGGACGAGAGCCGCGGCCGGGGCGTCGTGTTGCTCGAGTGCCACTAGCGGCGTCGCTCCACCCTCGGCGTCCACCGGCCGCGCATCGATGTAGATGCGAACTTTCGAGGCATCTGAAGACGTGGGGGTCACGGAGTGACCTCGCCAGCCATGCGAATGCGCGTGGTTCGCGGTCCTTCCACCGGCTGCGGAAGTCGGGAGATGTAGTCGCGAAGCGCATTCCTATCAATTATCGGCAGCGCTTGCGCTACGGCGGCCGCGGGCGGGCCGAGTCCATCACCACCAGCCGCGATGAAATCATTGACTGAGACCGTATAGCTCGCCGCGTCGTCGATGGGCCGGCCCGCAACGAGGACCGTGTCGATCTTCCCAGCGGCCGCTCCGTCGCGGGAATAAACGATGGACGCACCGCTGACGTGGGCGTTGGGCCTCCCCCGCGCCACGATCTGCTGCAGATATCTCCTGAGATCGGATCCCCGCATGGTGAGGCGCACCAGCGTATTGTCGAACGGCTGCACTTCGAACAGCTCGCCGTAGGTGACTTCCCCCGCGTCAAGATCGGCGCGGATGCCGCCGTTGTTCATGACTGCCACATCGGTACCAGCCGCCGCGCGCTGTGCGTCCGCTATGAGGTTGCCGAGCGGACTCTGCACCCCGTTTCGGGAGAGTCGCTCGGACAGGTTGCCGACCACCTGGGAGAACTCTCCCGCGACCCTCGCAGTCCAGCGCGCGACGATCGCTGCCGCTGCGGGGTCGGGGGTGATCTGCGCCGTCAGCACGGGCCGGATCTCACCCTTCGCCGGCGATGCACGGTCGAATGGGACGTCGAGCACATCTATCGCCCGCCCGCTCGACCGTGCCTGCACGATCGGTATTCCGCGCGAAATGGTGTTGAGCAGACTGTGCGAATGGCCGCTGACGATGGCGTCTACCGGCTCCGTGATGCGCTGCGCCAGGTCGAAGATCTCTCCTTCGCACGTTTCACTGCACCGTCCGCCGACATGGCCGACAACCACCACGTGGGTGGCGCCACGGGCGCGCAG
>JACDCY010000203.1 GCA_013817305.1 Gemmatimonadaceae bacterium
TGATCTTCACTTTTTCAGGGCTGCTGGGTCTGCACCGGTCGTTCGGCCTCGAGCAGGAATCGCGCGCGATCGACGCGCTCGTGACGTCGGCGGCGCCCCGCGAGAGCATTTTCCTCGGCAAGGCGCTGGCGAATCTCGTGTTCGTGCTCGCCGTGCAGGCGATCGCCATTCCCGCCGTGGCGCTCATGTACAACCTTCCCCTCGGCGGCACGGTGCTGGCCCTCGCGGGACTCGCCGTGCTGGCGTCTGTCGGGCTGGTGGCTGTCGGAACCCTGTTTAGCGCGATGGCTGTCAATACGCGGATGGCGGAGCTGCTCCTGCCCGTGTTGGCGCTCCCTTTTTTCGTCCCGATCGTGATGCCCGCAGCGCAGGCCACGGCCAAGCTTCTCGCGGGCCGTCCGGCCGATGAGATTTACAGCTGGCTCAAGCTTCTTCTCGCGTTCGATCTCGTGTTCGTGTTCGCGTGCACGATGATCTATCCCTGGACCTTCGAGGAATGAACCGCCCGACTCCCCTTACACTCGCTGCCTTCGTCGCGGTGCTCGCCGCGATGGCCCGGGCAATTTTCTTCACGCCGTTGGAAGCGGTTCAAGGTCCGGCGCAGAAGATCCTGTACGTCCACGCGCCTGCCGCTTGGGTAGCGTTCCTGGCGTTCGGCGTCGTCGCTCTCGTGAGCATCGTGTATCTGTGGCTCCATGACGACCGGCTCGACCGAATCGCCGAGAGCTCGGCGGAAGTCGGAGTGGTGTTCACGACGGTAGTTCTCATCACCGGTCCGCTGTGGGGCAAGCCGGTCTGGGGCACGTACTGGACGTGGGACGCGCGGCTCACGCTGACTCTTTTCCTCTGGTTCGTGTACGTGGGCTACCTGCTGTTGCGCGGCGCCGTGGAGGATCCCGCCATGCGCGCGCGGTACAGTGCCGTCCTCGGGATCCTCGGCGCGCTGCTGATCCCCTTCATCCACCTGAGCGTGTACCTGTTCCGCACCCTGCATCCCCTGCCCGTTCTGATGAAGACGGGTGCGCCGTCGATGCCCCGCGAGATGCTGATCACGCTGCTCGCGGCGTTCGCGGCGTTCACGCTGTTGTACGCGGCGCTGCTGCGCACGCGATACCGATACGCCGTGGAGCGGGACGCCATGACGCCGGGGGGGTTCGCCTGATGCCCGACAATGCCTTCTTCTATTACGCGGCGTATGTCGCCGCTGCGGCGATCTATGGCGCCTACGCGCTGTCGCTGATAACCCGGTGGCGTTCTGTTCGCCGCCCACCCGGATAAAGCCATGAAATCGCTCGTCCGCTCTCTCGCCGGTGGATTGGCAGTTGCCCTTGCCGGCTGCGCGACGATTCCCGCAGGTCCCCGCCTTGCACCCGCGCAGGAGGCGTTCTGGGCGGCGCTTCGGGCCCACTGCGGTCGCGCCTACGAAGGTCGCGTCGCGTTGTCCGCCGGATCCGCAGGCGACACCGCGATGGCGGGGAAGCGTCTCGTCATGCATGTGCGGGAATGCCGGTCGGACGAGATACGGATTCCGTTTCACGTAGGCGAAGACCGGTCGCGGACATGGGTTCTGACGCGCACGGCGACGGGGCTCCGGCTCAAGCACGATCACCGGCATGAGGACGGCAAGCCGGACGAGATCACGCAGTACGGGGGAGACACACGCGACTCCGGATCGTCGCGCAGCCAGAGCTTTCCAGCGGACGCGCACACCATGTCGCTCAATCCGGTGTATCGAACCAATGTGTGGACTGTCGAGATCGACCCGGCGCGCTTCGTGTACGAGCTGATCCGGGTGGGTACCGATCGGCGGTTCCGGGTGGAGTTCGACCTGACTCGCGCCGTTCCCGCGCCGCCCGCTCCGTGGGGCTCGTGAGCCTCGTGCGATCGCCCGACAGCAAGGCAGCTCGGCCTCCCAACGAAGCGGCGCAGAATGCGGCCCAGCCGCGTCGCCGGCTGGAGGATGCTTTTTTCGACGTCGCGATAGACATGCTGTGCCTGCTGGGATTTGACGGAC
>JACDCY010000016.1 GCA_013817305.1 Gemmatimonadaceae bacterium
ATATCCGGCGCAGCCATCTCAGTTACGATGAGGACGACCAGCCGTCTTCATTCGTACAGCCCGACGAGGAGATGGACCGCAGCGAGTTGCGCGGAGATCTCGAGGGCGCGCTGGCTACGCTAGCGCCATCGCTCAGAGAAGCGTTCGTGATGAAGCACGTCGAGGGAAGATCGTACGAAGAGATGGCTGTGCTGCTCGAGACGACAGTCGGCGCGTTGAAGATGCGGGTGCACCGCGCGCGGGAAGCGCTGCAAGCTTTACTGGAAGGAAAATACGCTTGACTGGAGACGGTGAGGGATGAGCCCAATGGATGACAAGAAGAAAAACCACAAATTGGAAGACACGAGCACGTCGCCGATCTGGGACAAGATCAATGACGAAGCTGAGATGCTGCGGAGCCGGACGACGCCGGTGTACATGAAGCAGCGGATCATGGACGCGCTCCCGGAGGCGCCTGAGCCGTCGAAGCCCTGGTACAAGAGGGTGCTCGATAAGTAAGCGCGAAGGCCGTAACTGCCATATAGAACTGCCAAGCTGGTAGCTGCCAGCAGGAAGCTGCGAGCGGCGAGCGACCGCAACTGACAACTCGCAATTGGCAATTGGCAACTGGCAAACTGAATGACTGCTGGTGCCAAGCCCGTAGCTTTTAGCTTGCAGCTGGCAGCTACCAGCTTGGCAGTTCTAAGTGGCAGTTAGCAGTTCAAGCTGCGGCATATCCGCTCCCATGGTCCCGGGGGGCCTCGCGTCCCTTTCCTCGTCGTCCCGAATGCGCGACGTCCCTCTTACCCCGTACCTCGCGCACGTCCTCTCGAAGAAACTCGCCAGTCCCGCGCGATACTTCTCGCCAGCCTGGTGTTCACCTGGTCCGTACGTCCTCCGGTAACTGCGCGCGAGGTGCGGAAATTCGCTCTCGATGAACGGCAGATACCGCTGCTTGGCTGAATTCCGCAGCCGCAGCGCGCACGCTCCGACGTAAGTCGCACCCGCTTCGGCTACGCGCTTGACCAGCGCGTCGAGATCGGCCGGATTGTCAGTGATCCCCGGCAACACCGGCATGCAGTTGATCCCGGCTTCAATCCCCGCAGCGCGCAGCCGCGCGAGCGCGCGCACGCGTGATTCGGGAGTGGGGGAGCGCGGCTCCAAGCGGCGCGCGAGCTCGCGGTCGAGCGTGATCAGCGAGATGTGCACCGACAGCTCCGAATGCCGCGAGATCCGCGTCAGCAGATCGATGTCCCGCGTGATCAACGGGCTCTTGGTGATGATCGCTATCCTGAGCCCGGGGTGCATCGCCAGAACTTCCAGCACGCCGCGCGTCACCCGGAAGCGGCGCTCGGCGGGCTGGTACGGATCCGTCGCGCTCCCGATGAGAAGGGTCGCGCCGTTGACGAGCTGCTTGTGCTTGTCGCTCCCGTGCCGGAGCGCGCGGCTCAGAAGCTCGGGCGCGTTCGTCTTCACGAAGATGTTGCGCTCGAAGGCGAGCCACGCCGGCATCTGCTCGTACCTCACGGCGAGGGGATCCTCCATACGCCGCGCATCGGACGCGCGCTCCATCACGTACCTGTGCGCGTAGCGGGCGTAGCAGTACGTGCAGCCGAAGGCGCAGCCGGTGTACGGATTGAGCGACCAGAAATCCATCCCGGTCGTTTCCGGCCCATTCAGAACGTTTCGCGCGGGCGCTGCGTAGTAACTAATGTCCTTCTGCTCCTCTAAGAGCGGGAGGAGCCTGGACTTCCTGTCGTACTCCGCTCCAAAGAGCCCAGCCTGGACGGGGACGGCAGGGTTACGCTTTGCCTTTCGCACCCAATCATGGTACCGAAGGAACACCGAAAGCACAAGGATAACTGCCACATAGAACTGCCAAGCTGGTAGCTGCCAGCTACAAGCTGCGAGCCTCGAGCAACCGACCGCAACGGATAACAGGGAACTGAATAACGGCAGTACCAAAGCCCGTAGCTTGTAGCTTGTAGCTGGTCGCTACCAGCTTGGCCGTTCTCAGTGGCAGTTTTCACTATCTTCGAGCCCATATGCCTGACCTACTGTCGGATATCGCGATCCACCGCGGGCTAGCCAGCCTTCCGGGCTGGTCCAGGAAGGGGGACACGATCACGAAGACGTACCAGTTCAAGACCTTCCCTGCGGCTATCTCGTTTGTTGATCGCGTCGCGGAGGCCGCCGAGACCGCGGATCATCACCCCGACATCGACATCCGGTATACGAAGGTGATGTGCACGCTGAGCACGCACGACGCGGGCGGGGTCACGCAGAACGATCTCGAGTTGGCGGCGGAGATCGATTTCGCGGAGCAGCGGTAGCGGTTTCTGGATTGAGGCTTCCAGTTCCCGCGGCTCCTGGATCGGGCCCCGCGAACCACAATCCGCAAACCACAAACCGTATATTTGAAGAGTGAAGAGCATACGCTCGCCCCGGACGTCATTGAATCGCTTCATCGACGAGGTCGGCCCCGTCGACCAGGTCGGCATCGACGAGCGCGTGGCCAAGTTCGCGACGCGGAGCATCAAGAAGGGCTCGAAGCTGTGGGGTCTGCGGACCGCAGTGTCGATGGTCGACCTCACGACCCTGGAAGGGAAGGACACCCCCGGAAAGATCGCGTCGCTCTGCCAGAAGGCGCGGGCGCCGAGCGCGGATCCCGAAGTCCCGTCGGTCGCGGCGGTGTGCATTTACCCGTTTCTGGTCAAGCACGCGCGCAAGCTGCTGGCCGACACGTCGATCAAAGTTGCGTCGGTCGCGACCTCGTTTCCGTCGGGCCAGAGCTCGCTCAAGCTGCGGCTGCAGGAAGTGCGGCAGGCAGTTTCGGACGGCGCGGACGAAGTGGACATGGTCATCAATCGCGGGCTCTTTCTCTCCGGCGAGCTCGACGCGGTGCAGGAAGAGATCGCGGCGGTCGTGGAAGCATGCGGCGAGTCCACGCTCAAGGTGATCCTCGAGGTGAGCGAGCTCGAGACGTACGACAACATCCGCGCGGCGTCGATGCTGGCGATGCGCGTGCTGCGCCCCGACGACTTCATCAAGACGAGCACGGGAAAAGCCTCCGGAAGCGCGACGCTCGCCAACACGCAGGTCATGCTCGAGGCAATCCGTGATTTCTATCTCGCGACGAGCATACCCATCGGGATGAAGCCCGCCGGCGGGATTCGCACTTCCAAGCAGGCGCTGCACTACCTCGTCGCGGTCAAGGAGACGCTGGGCGACGCGTGGCTCAACAACACGCGTTACCGGTTCGGCGCGAGCGCGCTGCTGAACGATCTCCTGCGGCAGATCGAGAAACAGAAGACCGGCGCATACCAGGCGCCGTATTACTTCTCCGAAGCGAGCGGGAGCTACTGATGAGTCTTACGAAGACCGCGCCGAAAGCGCGCAAGAAGACGCAGGCCGCCGCGGCGGCGCGCGCGCCCGAGTTGATCTTCGGCGACCTGTGGGAGTTCGATCCCGCGCCCGAGAGCGCGGATCCGAAGATCAAGCCGCAGTACGAGCTGTTCATCGGTGGGAAGTTCGTCGCCCCCGGGAGCGGCAAGTATTTCGACTCGATCAATCCGGCAACGGAGAAGAAGCTCGCGCGCATCGCCGTCGCTAGCGCGGACGACGTGGACCGCGCGTACAAGGCCGCGCAGAACGCGTTCGACGCGACGTGGGGCAAGATGCCGGGGAAGGAGCGGGGCAAGTACGTGTACCGCATCGCGCGGCTCATCCAGGATCGCGCGCGAGAGTTCGCCGTCGCTGAGACGATGGACGGCGGGAAGCCGATCAAGGAATCGCGCGACTTCGACGTGCCGATGGCTGCCGCGCACTTTTTCTACCACGCCGGCTGGGCCGACAAGATCCAATACGCGATCCCCGGCTGCCCGACCGAGCCACTCGGCGTGGTGGGGCAGGTGATTCCGTGGAACTTCCCGCTGCTGATGCTGGCGTGGAAGATCGCCCCCGCGATCTCGACGGGAAATTGCGTGGTGCTCAAGCCCGCCGAAACGACATCGGTCAGCGCGATGAAGTTCGCCGAGCTGCTGCAGGAAGCCGATCTCCCGCCGGGCGTGGTGAACTTCGTGACGGGCGCGGGCGAGACGGGAGCCGCGGTGATGGCGCACCCGATCGCGGCCAAGGTCGCATTCACCGGATCGACCGACGTCGGCAAGCTGATCATGCGCTCGCTCGCCGGCACCGACAAGAAGATGACGATGGAGCTGGGCGGCAAAGCGGCGAACATCGTGTTCGACGACGCGCCGCTCGACCAGGCCGTAGAGGGAGTCGTCAACGGAATCTTTTTCAACCAGGGGCACGTGTGCTGCGCGGGCAGCCGGCTGCTGGTGCAGGAGTCGATCGCGGACGAGTTCGTGGAGAAGCTCAAGCGTCGCATCTCCGTGTTGCGTGTCGGGGATCCGATGGACAAGAACACGGACATCGGCGCGATCAATTCGCGCGCGCAGCTCGAGAAGATCGAGGAGCTGGTGCAGTCGGGTGTGGACCAGGGCGCCAAAATGTTCCAGCCTTCGTGCAGGCTTCCCGGCTCCGGCTTCTTCTACCGTCCCACGATTTTCACCGGCGTGACGCAGAGCCACCGCATCGCGTGCGAGGAGATTTTCGGCCCCGTGCTCAGCGTGCTCACATTCCGCACCCTGGACGAAGCCGTGGAGAAGGCCAACAACACGGCGTACGGTCTGTCCGCGGGCGTGTGGACCGACAAGGGTTCGCGCATTCTGAAGATGAGCACGGAGCTGAAAGCTGGCGTAGTGTGGGCGAACACCTTCAACAAGTTCGATCCCAGCTCGCCGTTCGGCGGCTACAAGGAGAGCGGCTTCGGCAGGGAAGGCGGGCGCCAAGGGCTGCTCGACTACGTGAGGCTCGTCTGATGCCAAGCGACAATCGGAAGTCCGGAAACGGCTCGCACTCTCCAGGGCGCAGCGCGCAGCACGCAGCGCGCAGCGCCGGTCCCCGTGTTCCTGTAGCAAAAACACCCAAGGTTTACGTCGGCGGTGAGTTCATCAGATCCGAATCCGGCCGAACCTACCCTATAAAAGGCGACGACGGCGCATTCTTCGCGAACATCCCGCTGTGCACCCGCAAAGATCTTCGCAACGCTGTCGAAGCTGCCGCGAAAGCCGGAAGCTCGTGGGCCAAGCGCACGCCGTACAACCGCGCGCAGATCGTGTACCGCCTCGCCGAGATGCTCGAGTCACGCAGCGACGAAATGGCGGCCGCGATCGCGAGTCCTGGCGGATCGTCTCTCGACGACGCGCGCGACGAAGTCTCGGCGGCCGTGGACCGGCTGATCTACTACGCCGGCTGGGCCGACAAATTCGAGCAGGTGCTCGGCAACACCAATCCCGTGTCAGGCCCGTTCTTCAACTTCACTGTCGTCGAGCCCGTTGGAATCGTCGGCGTGATCGTGGATGATTCGTCACCGCTGCTCGCGCTGATCTCTCAGGTCCTGCCCGTGATAGTGAGCGGCAATGCAGTCGTCGTGCTCGCGTCGGAGCGGCATCCGTATCCCGCGATCGTGCTGGGCGAGATGCTCGCGACGTCCGATCTGCCCGGCGGTGTCGTGAACATCCTCACGGGCCAGCGCAAAGAGCTGGTTTCGACGTTCGCGACCCACACGCACATTCGCGGGCTCGACGCCGTCGTTCCCGCTGCGGACAAGAAGGAGCTCGCGCTTGGCGCCGCCGACAGCGTGAAGCGGCTGCGCGCGCGCTCATCGGAAAAGGACATCGACTGGTTCGATGAGTCGGCGCAGAGCGTGTACGAGATTCGCAACTTCATCGAGTTCAAGACGACCTGGCATCCCATCGGGGCGTAGCGCCAACCGGGAACGCTCATGGCGAAGCCGCGTAAGGTGAGATCAATCCGGCCGAACCTATGGCGTTGAAGCTACCGGCCCCGCCCGTCATCTACATTGACTCTTGATGCCGCAGCTTCGTGATCTGCTTGAGCGGGAACTTGGATCGGTGTATGCGGTCCACCGCGAACTTCCGGGCGGCGGCATGGCGCGGATCTTCCTCGCGGAGGAGCGTCGCCTGGGCCGGAAGGTGGTGCTCAAAGTACTCGCGCCAGACTTGGCTGAGGGAATCTCAGCGGAGAGATTCGCTCGCGAGATAGAAGTCGCGGCCCGCCTTCAGCAGGCGAATATCGTCCCCGTGCTGACCACCGGGCAGATAGGCGCCGCGCCCTACTATACGATGCCGTTCATTGCCGGGCAGTCGCTTCGGGAAGTGATCAGTGGCGGCACAGTGCCACTGGCGCTGGCGATCTCTATCCTGCGCGACGTCATGCGCGCGCTCGCGTACGCGCACGCCGAAGGAATCGTTCATCGGGACGTCAAGCCGGAGAATGTGCTTCTCTCCGGAGACACGGCGGTGGTCACCGACTTTGGCATTGCCAAAGCTTTGGCTGCCGCGCGCATCCCGGTACCGGCGCCCGGGCTCACGCAGCTTGGGACGGCCTTGGGAACGCCCGCATACATGGCGCCGGAGCAAGCGTCGGCGGACGAGATCGATCACCGCGCGGATATCTACTCGTGGGGAGTAGTCGGATACGAACTGTTGAGCGGCGCACATCCGTTCGGATCCAAAACCTCGGCACAGGCGTATTTCGCGGCTCATCTGGTCGAGACTCCGACGCCGCTCCTGGAGCGTTGCGCCGAGTGCCCGGGCTCGCTCGTGCAGCTGATCATGCAGTGCCTGGAGAAGAATCCCGCCAACCGGCCGCGCAGCGCCCGCGATGTGTTGGCGAGTATGGACGCGGTCACGACTCCCGATCGCGCAGGGCAACTCACACCGGTGGTTCCCAAGCACGAGGTTGCGACACGCAGCTTCAAGCTGACCGACGCGGTATGCCGGCGGATCGATCGCACGCTCCTGGATCCGCGGATCATCGGCGGAGAGATGCAGTGGCTCGACAACCGCGTGGCCTCCGACACGCTTGTGATCTGTTTCCATGGTACCGGGCTGGACGGCGGAATTTTCCGCGAGGTTCTGGAGCGAGTTCGTCACAGGGTGGTAGCGCCGACGTTCTTCGGCTTTGAGCCAGAGGAAAACCGCCGGATGCCGCTCACGCTCGAAGCTCACATTGCGTTGCTTCGCGAGTTCATCAAAGAAGTGGTGGGAGAGGCGCGCCCGGCGCGGACGATCATGCTTGGCTTTTCGTCCGGGGGAGATGTGATGATGCGCTTGCTCGCCGATCCGGCGAGTGACGGACTTCCCTGTGATGCTGCCATCGGTTTGGGGACGAACCTGGGATTGGGCACCTGTTGGATCACCAGCCGGCTGGCGCGGGTCCAGGCGGGCCACGAAAGCGGTCTCCTCGAAGATTTAGAGAGGGTCGCCAGAACATCAACGAGCATTTACGAGTGGCTGAACGTGCATGAGTATCTCGTTCGCGTGCTTCGCAAATTCCAGCGAGACATGGAGCCACTTAGAATCGTGTCTAGCGGATTCGTGCGGCCATTCGAGGAGCGTGACACGGATGTGTTCCCGGAGTGGTATCGAGCCGTCACCGCCCGGGTCCCCGTGGTAATCAGCGTAAACGAGGACGAGCCGATATGTCGAGCGCTGCTGCAGGAGTTTCGACTGCGCAATCTCGACAGCGGGATACTGGGTGACGGGTACCGGGAGGATTCTCTCGTGCTGGAGCCGGACGCGGATCACTTTGGTCTTCTGACGCTGGCGCGGGTCGAGCGGTATCTGGCGCGGGCGATCGCGCGTCTCGAGGAATGACGCAGCCACACGCCGGGCGGCTTGCAGCCATACGCGCGCTCGCGCAGCAATCGCCATGTCAGGGTACGACGATACGCAGCTCGACCTCGGGGTAGCCCGACGTCAGGTAGCTAAGCTAGCGTAGCAGAGTGGCCGCGGCGCTCTACCGCTGCGCCGGCGGCTCCGCGATGCGCCGCAGCAGCTCGCTCGCCGGATCCGGGTCGCGACGCACGGCGATGTCCGCGAACGCGCCCAGCTGTAGCATCAGGCCGGCGGGCGTAATGCTCATCGCGCCTGGCCCGAGGTGCAGATACAGCCCGCCCGCCTCGATCGTGTCGATGGCTACGACGTCCGCGAGGTCGCCGACTTCGCGCAGACGGCCGCCCGTCCGGGCGACGGCGTCGTCGTAGTTGATCGCGACGTCCGCCTGCATCGGCGGCTTGCCGGGCAGTACAAGATGGCCGCCGCGAACGAGCAGGTCGAACGCACCGCCTTCATTGAATGGCAGTCGCTCGTACGCGCTGGCGTCAGCCTCCTCGTAGCCGCCCGTCGCGATCGCGTCCAGCGCCAACAGGATGCCGGCGAAGTTCAGCGCACGCAGCCGTTGCTTCTCCGGATCGTCTGGCAGCGCGCCGCTCTCGATGAGCACGGTGCTCGTGCCCCAATGCTGCATCAGATCTCCGAATGCGCGCGGGTTGTACTCGTCGTCGTACTTGGCGACGCGTCCGGGAATCGCGTACGCGAACGCCGTCGCGAGAGTGGCGGCGACCAGCCGGGCACGTTGCCGGACTTCGTTGTAGCTCTTGCCTTCGTCGTACGCTGGAGGCAGCAGCGCGATGCCGGACGGCACGCCGTTTTCGCCGGCGCGCGTCCGGGCGTTCTGATCGTGCAGGTTGAACCCGAACCGCGGCTGCACCGCGTCGCGCAGCGCCTTGAGTGCGCGAGCCTCCGGCGTCGCCAGACGGCGCGCATCGCGATTGACGTCGATGCCAGCGGCATTCTGCCGCTGAAAGACCTCGGCGCCATCGGGATTGAGCATCGGCACGAAGACCAGCGTCAGCTCCCGTAGCAGCCGCTGGCGCAGCGGTGACTCGATCGCCTCGGACAGGAAACGAAAGATGTCCGCGAGCGCCATGGTCGCGGTGGACTCGTCGCCGTGCATCTGCGACCAGAGCAGCACGCGCGTGGGGCCGTCGCCGAAGGTCACGGCATTGATGTCGCGGCCGAGCAATGATTGCCCGATGATCGCGACGCGGGCGCTCGGAGCCTTGATGGAACCGTCAACCACGGTCCAGAACTCCCGATGCGTGAACTGTCGTGTCGAGATCCCCGGATTGCGATAGCGGCCGGCGTCCGCGAGAACGTCGCGAAATGCGTCGCGTGTACAGCAGGCGGGAGCATCGGTCGCTGCGGGCGCCCGCTGGATCGTCGCACAGCCGCCGATTATCAGAATGGAGCCCGCGATAAGGAGACGCTTAGCGTTTGCCATGGACATTAAGCTAGCAAGCCGGGTCGTCCGGCCTAGACTCGACGAGACTCTCGTGCTGCCGCATGGCATGCTCCATATTGTCCTCGTTGACTCACATCACACCAAGTCGCTC
The DNA here is from genome assembly GCA_013817305.1 of Gemmatimonadaceae bacterium. Taxonomy (GTDB): domain Bacteria; phylum Gemmatimonadota; class Gemmatimonadetes; order Gemmatimonadales; family Gemmatimonadaceae; genus JACDCY01. The sequence goes on from JACDCY010000016.1 coordinate 9,305, forward strand.
AAGGAGGGGCCACAGGGGGCATCGCATGATCCACCCATCGTTCGGAATCGTCCGCACCGCGTCCGCGGCGCTGTTTCTGGTGGTCGCGGCGCAGTCATCCGCGCTCGCCCAGTCGTCGAAGGAGAGGTATATCGCTGACTTCAAGCGGATGCGCGTGAGCGTTCTCGGGATGATCGACTCGATGCCTGCCGCTGGACTCCGCACGGCGCCTACTACGGGCGTGCGTGATTTCGCCCAGCAGATAGAGCACGTCGTCGTCGGCAGCGTGAACCTGATCGCGTCGGGAATCGATGCCGACCGGGTTCCGCTGGGCCTCGACAAGGAGGTCTATCTCAACGACAAAGCCGAGCTGAAGCGTTTGGTCAACGTCGGCTTCGATCGAGTTCGCGACATGTTGGGCGCGATGTCGCAGGAAGATCTCGCGGCGGAAGGCCGGCTGTTCGGGCGAGTGCCGCTACCAAAATGGCAGATCGTGCAAGCAGCGTTCGAGCACGGCATCTGGACGCTGGGTGCTACGGTGCCGTACGTGCGCATGCAGGGCGGCACTCCGCACTCGTATGGTATCGTGCCGGCAGCGAGACCTCCGAGATGAAGGAGTTGAGCGAAGTCGCGCTGCTGGGTGCCCTCCTGGCGGCAAGTAAGTGAGCGGCGGGCTGGTTGCGTCGGTGCTTATCCCGGTCGTATTCGTGGCGTTTGCCTTCGTCTGGCTGCAGCGGCGCAAGAAATAGCCGGGGCTGAGGTTCTGACCTCGCCCTGGGCGCTTAGACCGGCGGTGGCACCCCCGCGAGCGCTACTCTCGCCTACCCGTGTCGAGGCTTCGGAGATACGCGATCATCGCCGTTCGACGGGTTGCGTCGTTCAAATAGAACGGATGTGGCGCCGTAGGTCCGCGCGTCGGATCGAGAAGGTTGTCGAGGCTCGGCACCGAGTTGTCGTGAAGAAACACGGGCTTCCTCGCCAGGTCGAGCAACAGTGGCAACGCGGTTCCGCGAATATCTCCCCGTCCACTCGCGTTAACGACCGCCATCTTGTCGTCGAAAATGGATTCCACGGTATTCATTATTGGATTCAACGGCGGAGTGCGCTGCGCGAGTATCACGGGATTGTCTCCCGGGAAGATCTGCTTCATGGGCACGATGAAGGCGGGGACCGGCCTGCTCTGATCCACGTTGTGACAGCTGACGCAGCCGGCTGTCCGGAATAGCTGGCGGCCATCGCGAATCATGCGCGCGTCCGCGCGCGCGCCCGGTGGCGCCTGCAGGCTCACCAGATATGCGTTGAGGTTGATCAGCGTTGCTTCCGTGACACGCAGGCCGATCGGCGCATCCTCGGTTCCCGGCCGCGGGTGCTGCGCGGCTCTGACGAAGGGGTATCCGGTTACTCCGGTCGCGGCGAGCACTTTTACGTAGTCATCGACGATCTCATCGCCCGCGGGGCCACCAAGCTTGTTCAGGAACGCGCGGCCCCCTGGTGTCGTCAGAGCCGTGAGATCGAATAGCGACGTATAGACAAGGTTGCTGAAATTGTCGAGACGGGCGATCAATCCTTCGCTGCCATACGGGGCAGCGAGATCCTGGCGAAAGAGCGGCGTGTTGTGCATCGGATCGCCGTTGCCGTCGAAGGAATCGTCGAACATTCCAGTCGGGTAGAACGCCTGGTTGGAGAGATACGCGTCAACTTCGGCTTCGGTAGAGTTTTCAGTCAGGCCGCGGGGCGCCCGGCCGAGTGTTTTTCCCTGGTTCGCCGCGAGCGAGAGCTGGAGGATCGGGTACAGCGCGCGCGAGTTGCTGGCCGCCGCAAAGATTGCCCCAATGTTGAGACTATGATTGGCAAGACCATCGAGACGACGCCCGATCGACCCGCCGCTCGGATGGCGAAACGCCGAGCCGTCCGTCATCGTGTGGCAGAGCGCACAGCTCGCGCCGATCTTGTCGCCTCTGCCCGCATCCATGACTCCATCACCGTTGAAGTCCTTGATAGGCATTCCGATGACGGCGTTGGCATTGAACAGCCGCCCGGTCATGGCGGGATCGTTCAGTATGGCGGAGGTTCTGCCGCTGGGGTCAGCCATGAGTTGAGCCGTGAGCGCCTGTACAGTACCGCGATCAAGCGCTTCCACGTCTATCTGGAGCCCGAGCGCGAGCGCCATCATCGGTGTTACACGCGCGGCGGTGACGCCGGCCGGAAGGCGGACGGCATCGGTCCAGAATCTCTCGTTCCCGAAGGTCTCGAAGCGGAAGGCCTCGCGGCCCGCACGCGCGTCGCCATCCTGGCGCGCAACCCGGACTCCCTGGTTCGCGGGGCCATCGGAAGCGGCGCCCATTCCGGGAGTCGTTTCCGGAGGATTCGTCGCGCAGGCTCCGGCCGTGCCCAGCAACAACAGCAAGCTCAAGGCAGGGAAGCAGGCACGGCGCGCAATGCGATTGACCATCATTGGGACATCCTCCGAAAACATGAATGGGCACGGCGGGGCCTGCGCTGAAACAGAGTCGCCTCGGCACGGAACTATTCAGCATTTCCCAAGCCATGCGCGATATGTTTTTCTGTATCAGTCGGATGCCTGCGCGTGGCAACTGATGCATAAACAGAGTCCGTCCCGCACTTATTCTTCGCCGCCATGCCCATTCGCCTTGCGACACGCCACGACGGCTCCGCGCTCGCCGAGATCTATCGACCGGCGGTAACGGACAACTCGGCGTCATTCGAGCTGGATCCGCCCGACGGCGCCGAGATGGCGCGGCGCGTGGCGAAGTGCATGGAGCGCACCCCCTGGCTGGTGTACGAGCGCGACGGCCGAGTCGCGGGGTACGCCTACGGAGGCATGCACCGGGAGCGCGCGGCGTATCAGTGGTCTGTCGAGGTCTCAGCATATGTGCACCCCGACTTTTACCAGCAGGGAATCGGGCGCGCGTTGTACACCTCGCTGTTCGCGGCGCTTGTGGTGCAGGGCTACCGCAACGCGTACGCGGGCATCACGCTGCCCAATGACGCCAGCGTGGCGCTGCACAACGCTGTGGGCTTTACGTCGGTCGGTGTGTACCGCGGAATCGGGTACAAGCAGGGCGCGTGGCACGACGTGGGCTGGTTCGAGCGGCAGATCGCGCCGCGAGTCGTGGATCCTCCGGTGCCCAGACCACTTGCGGAGTGCGTCGGCGACCCCGCGTTCGTCTCGGCGATCGAGACGACCGTCAGCGTCTGACCGCTTGCGAGACCCCTCGAAACTTCTGCGGCATGGCGCCGTATTGCGGGCATTGCAAAAGATCAGATCTGTCCCAATAACCCGATATTCAGATGAGTCCAAGAATCGTCGTTTGCGCCGGTCTTGTCCTGTTGTCCGCCTGCGCTCACGCGCCGCCTCACGCGAGCGTGCCCTCAAGCGCACCCGGCACGCTCTTACAGGCCGGAGCTGCGATCCCGGCTCAGGGGCCGATTGTCGATAGTGATGGGCGCACGCCGCTTGTGGACCACCATGAGCACCTGATGAGTCCGGCGGCGGCGCTTCACGAGAGCGCGACACCGCTTCCACCGATCGCGCTACCCGTGGAGCTCGCGAATGTCCTGAGGAATCGTGCCGAAGCGTGGAACGACAGCGCGAGACTTGGCGCGCTCTATACCCAGGATGCCATCGTGCTCGACGGCGACGGCCCGGAATGGCTGCGGGGGCGCGCCGCTGTGGCCGGATACATGTCGGCACTATTCGGGCGCGTGCACCGGGTAACACCCGTTGCCTTCAGCGTAACCGGAAGCGCGGGGTACATTGCCGGCTATTTTTCGCGCGACACCGAGACGGGCGTAAGAAACTTCGGCCACGTGCTTATCGCACTCAGAAAGGACACGACTGGTCGTTGGCGCATCGCGGCGGAGACTCCGACGTTTCCGGGTCCCAATGCCATGGCGGCAGTCACGGCGAAGCAACTGATCGAGGAGCACGACAACGCGGGGATTCGACGAGGAGTGGTGCACTCGGTAGCGTTCTGGTTCGGCCAGTCTCCGACGCTGACGGCAGACGAGTACGCCAAGGTGCGCGCGGAGAACGACTGGGTAGGGCAGCAGGTCGCGCTTTTCCCCGACCGACTCGTTGCATTCTGCAGCTTCAACCCGCTCAAGGATTACGCACTTGAAGAGCTAGCCAGGTGCGATCAGGACCCGGCTTTTACAGGACTCAAGCTCCATTTCGGAAATTCCGACGTCGACGTTCGCAACCCGGACCACGTTGCAAGCGTCAAGCGCGTTTTTCGGGCGGCGAACGAACGGCGGTTCCCGATCGCGGTGCATCTGTGGGTAGGCGCGTCGTACGGCCGCGAGGACGCGACGATCTTCCTGAACGAGATCCTGGCTGCCGCGCCAGACATTCCCGTACAGATAGCGCACTTTGCCGGCGGGGGGCCGGGTTACACAGATGACGCGCTGGGCGTGTACGCGGAAGCGATCGCGGCCGGCGATCTGCGCACAAGAAACCTGTACTTCGACATCGCGACCGTCGCTGACAGGCAGCCCCCGGAGGTGCTGCGCGCTTTTGCCGCGCGAATCCGGCAGGTGGGGCTCGACCGCGTTCTGTTTGGGAGCGACCTGTCGCTTCCGGGTCCGAACGCTAATCCGCCCGCCAATCAATCCTGGTTGATCTTTCGCACGACCGTTCCCCTCACCGACGCCGAGTTTGCGAAGATCGCGCGCAATGTCGCGCCCTACCTGAAGTGAGCGGGCGCAAAACATTCCACGGGCGTTCGCCTGCGCGCGCTTCTGCGATGACGGTTACGCCGACGCGTACTCGAACGGGCCGACCGCGAGGTATTTGCCGGGGTGGTCGAGCTCGATGCCCTTCGATACGCGAAAGCGCGTGCTCGTGCCGAAGTCGCCGCGCTTGAGGATGATTCCTTCGGGTAACACGACGCCGGGGTGAATCTCTGCGCCTGTCACGGGATTCGTGATGGCCGCGCCCTCAGCCTCGAACATGTCTCCGCACCTGACGCGCGTGTTCACGCCGTCGAATGAAAGCTCGTAGCCCACGAAGTACGGGCCGTGGATCTTGGGCCAGGTCCAGCCCAGCACGCCCCAAGGTCCGCCGACCTTTCCGCCCAGCAGCTCCTCGATCGCCTTGCGCTGGGCCACGTCCGCGCGCTCATCGATGAGGATGACGCCTTCGCCATTTCCCTCGTGGATGGGGCCCGGCCAGTTCACGAACAGCGAGAAGGTCAGGCTGTCCAGCTTCACGCCGCCAAAGGCGCCGTCTTCGACGTGCCATACCCAGCCACCCTCGCACTTGCCCGTTGTCGGCAGCGCGTTGAAGTTGCAGGGGCAACCCCAATCGCAGTTGCACACGACCAGAACTTTTCCATTCAGGTGCCAGCGCTCAGCCATTTGAATCCTCCAGGCTTGCAACGTTGGGTCGACCGGGCGGGCTTGTCAAGCAACGCGCTCACCGCGCTGCTGCTGCTGGCGATGACCGTGGCTGCGTGGCTCGCGACGGTACGCGCGGACTCTACGATGCAGATGGGTCACGGCGTGGAGCTGGTGTCACTGGAGGCGGGCGCGGCGTACGCGCTGCAATGGGGAGTGATGATGGCGGCGATGATGCTTCCATCGGCGACGCCGATGATTCTCCTCTATAAGGCGGTGAGTCGAGGGCCGGCCGCCCGAGAAGAGCGAGTCGTTTCCGCGGAGTCGTTCACGCTGGTATACCTGGGGCTCTGGCTCCTGACCGGCATCCCCGTGTATCTCGCTTCCACGGCAATGACCGCTTTGACGCTACGCTCGACGGCGCTTGCGTCCGCGATTCCCTACATGGTTGCGGGGACTCTGATCGCAGCCGGGCTCTATCAGCTGAGCTCCCTGAAGCGGGCGTGCCTGCGGGAGTGCGATGCGCCGATGAACTTTCTGATGCGCCGCTGGCGCGGCGGACATGCGGGATCGCTGCGCCTCGCGGCGACGCACGCGGCGTATTGCATCGGCTGCTGCTGGGCGCTGATGGTCGTGCTCGTCGCGGCGGGCGCGATGAGTTTGCCCTGGGTGTTGGCGATCGCGCTGGTCGTATTCGCCGAGAAGGTGATGCCCGGCGGAGGGCGTACTGCCCGATTCGCCGGCTGGGCGTTGATCGCCGCGGGGGTGGCCATCGCGGCGAAGCCCGAGCTCGCCGCGCTGTTAAAGCCAAGCGGAATGCACTGAGCTAGGCCGGCCTTGGAAAGGCTGCCGACGATGTAGCCCACCTTGTAAGTAGTAGTCTTGGCTGGTTAGAGGCCATTTCGCTGGGCCTACACGCCGATCCACCTCGTTTCGGACGGCGCCATTGACACAAAGCGGTACGCTACTCTATAATCCAGAGTACTCTAACTTCTTCTGGAGGCACGCGTGCGTGGAACGATGGCTGGCTCGATGGCGTTCCTGCTCGCTGTATCAACGGCCGACGCGCAACGGCCCGGTGCGGCCACGGCGGTTGACTCGGCGATGGCCCCGCTTGGGTGGCTCGTCGGAGAATGGGAGGGCACGGAGACGGGCGAGTATTCAACCGATGGGTCGGCGTGGCGGAAGTTCTTCGAGATGCGATTGCGCCGCGTCGCTCCGGCCTCGCAATGACATCACCACATCCAGGAGATCATATGTCCGCCACCACCAATGTGCGCGACGACCTCGGTTACGTGCGCGCCGTCGTGTCGCGGTCCGAGCGTAGCGCGTTCCCCAGCGGAATAGCGTACCTGTGGGCGGCGATCGGTCTCGTCGGATTCGCACTCGTCGATTTCGCTCCAGAGCGTGTGGGGATGTTCTGGTCCATTGCGGCTCCGGTCGGGTTCTTTCTCAGCGCATGGCTAGGCTCGCGTCAGGCTCACACCGCAGGGCAGCTGTCGGCGCGCGACGGACGCCGCCAGGTCTGGCACTGGGGCGGCCTCATGATCGCAATCTTTCTGCTGTATCCGTTGATGGCGCAGGGAGCTCTGGAGGGCGAAGCGATAGCGCAGGTGATTCTGCTCTTTGTCGCGCTGGGATACTTCCTCGCCGGAATCCATCTGATACCCGCGCTCAAGTGGGCCGCGTTGGCGATGACGATCGGGTATGTCATCACGATAACCGTGGACGGGTTCGCCTGGACGACGCTCGGCGTGTTGTACGCCGCGGGACTGGTGATCAGCGCCCGGGTTGCGGGAGGAGGCCGTGGTCAGGAGCCGGGATGACGAGGCGGTGGAGTTTCCGGGGCGGCTGGCGGCGCTCGATTCACTCCTCGATCATCGCGTGCGGCTAGCGATCTGCGTGCTGCTCTCCCGGTACGACCGGCTCTCGTTTGCGCGGTTCAAGGAGCTGACTGGCGAGACTGACGGATCACTCGGCGCGCACCTACGGCGGCTCGAGGACGCGGGCTACCTGCAGGTGAAAAAGGAATTCGTGGGACGGAAGCCGACGAGCTGGTACTCGCTCGCGCCAAAGGGCCTCGCGGCGCTGGCGGTGCACCTGGGAGCGCTGACCGACCTCCTTTCGGCGGCCCAAGGCTAGGCGCGACTCGAAAACGGGGCTGGCCGCGGCCCGAAAAGTGTATGGTACTATACACATGCGTCTGTCCGAGTTCATCAAGGCCAATCGGGAAGCGATCCTCGTCGAGTGGGAGGAGTTCGCCCGCACCTGTACGCCCGCCTGCTCCACGCTGGACACGCCGGGCCTGCGGGACCACGCGAACGAGATGCTCACGGTCATCGCCGCCGACCTGGAGACTCCACAGGGCGGGCACGAGCAAGCCGAGAAATCCAAGGGCAACGCACCCGCGGAGCCCGGGAAGACTGCCGCCGAGCGACATGGAGCCGACCGGGCGGAAAGCGGCTTCACCACCGAGCAAATGGTGTCAGAGTACCGCGCTCTCCGGGCAAGCGTCATCCGCCTGTGGACCAAGTCGGAGGGCGAAATCACGCAAGAGGATCTCGATGATCTCACCCGCTTCAATGAAGCGATAGACCAGGCGCTGGCTGAGTCCATCGTCCGGTACACGCAGGACCTCAACAATTCCAAGGAGATGTTCCTCGCGATTCTCGGGCACGATCTGCGCACGCCCATCGGTGCCGTGATGATGTCGGCGGAGTTCATGCTGGAAACGGGCGAGCTGGCGGAGCCGCACCTCGAGCTTGCGAAGCGGATTTCGCGCGCGGCGAAGCGGATGAACCACATGGTCGGCGCCCTGCTCGACTTTACGCGGAGTCGCCTTGGCGGCGGAATTCCGATCATTCGCGAAAATTTCGACATGGCCCGGACGGTGCAGGAGGTGGCTGATGAAATTTCTGCGGTGTACCCCGACCGAATGGTGCAGGTCGGGGCGAGCGGAACATTGGAGGGTGAGTGGGACTGCCCGCGCATCAGCCAGGTTCTGACGAATCTCATGGCGAACGCGATGGAGCACGGATCAGACGGCACTGACGTCACCGTTGCAGTCCACGGCGACGAAAACGAAGTGGACATTTCCATCCACAACCGCGGGCCGTCGATATCTTCAAATCAGCTGCAAGGGTTGTTCAATCCGATGAAAAATTCGGATGGGACGGACGGCGCGGGCCGCGGGGGCTCGTCGGGAAATCTCGGTCTCGGCCTGTATATCGCCGAGCGGATCGTGAACGCGCACAGAGGGAGAATCACGGTCAAGTCATCGGAGCAGGATGGAACCACGTTTACGGTTCACCTGCCGCGCCGCATCTAGCTCGCTTTCGGTTTCTCGTATTCGTGAAGCCGGATCGGGACGAGGCGCGCGTACCGCGGGAAATCCGCGTCAGTGGTGAGAATGGGCAGGTCCCGGCGGGCTGCCACCGCGCAAATCAAAAAATCCACGGTGGATCCCTGCGCTCCTTTGCGGCTGCAACTGTTGGTGTATTCCGCGGCGGCTTCGTAGTCCGAGGCATGAAGCCGAACATCGGGAAACCCTCGCAACTGGGCACGGAGTGTTTCAAACTGCGCATCGCTACGGATGCCGGTCAGGAGCTCCTGGCGAACAGGGCCCAGGAGCAACGCGGTCCCTTTCTGGATGAGCCTGGCGAGTTCCGCTCGCGCAGGATGGTCAACGGTGCGGGAACGACGAATGGCGAGCGACCACACCGACGTGTCGACGACGACCATCAGCGCCGGTGTCTAGCCTTCTTATAGTCGTAATCGGGGTAGTAGTCGATCGTCCCGAAAAGCTCGAGAATTCCCAGTTGCTTCCGGCGCTGGATATACTCCTCGAGCGCTTCGGTGACGGTCGCCTTCTTGGTGCGGTGACCACCCAAGCGTAGCGCTTCGTTCAGCAGCCGGTCGTCCAAGGCAAGGTTCGTTGGCATGTGTAGAAAGCTACACATATCCTGCACCGAATCAACCGGCAAAAGGGTGCGGCGAATGGCTGCAGCCACGGCACTGGGCATGGGGTGAAATCTGCGTCGCCCTGCCCGCGTGCCAGCACGATAAAGACGCCGAGCTATACATTTTCCCGCGATGATCCCGCGCGCGAGATTGCGATCATGAAGGTGGGCGTCCCGCGCGAGACCGCGCGCGGCGAAAACCGCGTCGCTCTCGTTCCCGCCGTGATTGCGTCGCTGACCGCGAAAGGCGCCGAGGTGCTCGTCGAGACCGGCGCGGGAACAGCCGCCGGATTTTCGGATGCCGCGTTCTCGGGCAAGGGCGCGCAGATCGTGTCTCGCGCCGAGCTGTTCGCTGCCGCGGACGTAATCGCGCAGGTCCGGCCCGCCGCAGATCCGCCAGCCTTCCGCCGCGAGCAGACGGTCATCGCCTTCCTCGACCCCCTCGGCTCACCGAAAACGATGCAGGAGCTGGCGGCGACCGGCGTGACCGCGTTTTCCATCGAGCTCATGCCGCGCATCACGCGAGCGCAAAGCATGGACGCGCTCTCCTCGCAGGCGACGGTCGCCGGGTACAAGGCGGTGCTGATGGCCGCCGAAAAGCTGCCGCGGATGTTCCCGATGCTCATGACCGCTGCAGGCACGATCACTCCTGCACGCGCGTTCGTGCTCGGCGCGGGGGTCGCGGGACTGCAGGCGATCGCGACGGCGAAGCGACTGGGCGCGGTGGTGGAAGCGTACGACGTGCGGCCCGCGGTGAAGGAGCAGGTGCAGAGCGTGGGCGCGAAGTTCGTGGAGCTGCCGCTCGATACCGCGGCCGCCGAGGGCAGCGGGGGGTACGCGGCCGCGCAGGACGAGACCTTCTATAGAAAGCAGCGTGAGGTGCTGGCCAAGGTCGTGGCCGCGAGCGACGTGGTGATCACGACAGCGGCGATCCCGGGGCAGAAGTCGCCTGTGCTGATCACGCGAGAGATGGTGGAGTCCATGGCGCCGGGATCGGTGATCGTGGATCTGGCCGCAGAACGCGGCGGGAACTGCGAGGCGACGAGGGCGGACGAGGTCGTGGAGATCAACGGCGTGACAGTGCTCGGTCCGACGAATCTCCCCGCGACCGTGCCGTACCACGCCAGCCAGATGTACGCGAAGAACATCTCTGCATTCTTGCTGCATCTGATGAAGGACGGCGTGCTTGCGGTCGACCGCGAGGACGAGATCACGCGCGAGACGTTGGTGGCGAAGGGCGGGGAAGTCGTACACGAGCGGGTGAAAAAGTTGCTCGTCGAATCAGGGAACGGATAATGGAAACGTTCATCAGCGCTCTCACGATTTTCGTGCTGGCGGTGTTCGTCGGCGTGTTCGTCATCAAACGCGTGCCGCCGCTGCTGCACACGCCGCTGATGTCAGGGTCGAACGCGATCTCGGGGATCACGATCGTCGGCGCGATGATCTCGATCGCGACGCCGAGTCCGGTGAGCACCATCTTCGGGTTCATCGCGGTGGTGTTCGCGACGATCAACGTCGTGGGCGGATTTCTGGTCACGCACCGGATGCTCGGGATGTTCCGGAAGAAGGAGTAGCCGTGCTCTCCCTGATCAACATCCTGTATCTCGCCGCCGCGGTGATGTTCATCCAGGGGCTGGTGGGGCTGTCGCACCCGCGCACGGCGGTACGCGGGAACGTCACGGCCGCGCTCGGGATGCTGCTTGCGGTCGTTGCCACGCTGCTCGACCGGAACGTGCTGGGTTCCGGGGTGCGCGGCTACATGCTGATCGGGGTGGCGATCGCGGTGGGGGCGATCATCGGAGCGGTTTTCGCGCTCAGGATCAAGATGACTGCAATGCCGCAGATGGTGGCGCTGCTCAACGGCTTTGGCGGGGGCGCGTCGGTGTTGATCGCGGGGGCGGCGTTGCACGACGCAGTCAATCCGAATCTGCAGCTACTGATCGCGACGGCGGCGTCCGGAATCATCGGCGCGGTGACGTTCTGGGGAAGCCTGGTCGCGTTCGACAAGCTGCAGGAGTGGCTGCTCCCCGGAAAGCCCATTCATTTTCCGCTCCAGCAGGCGCTTAACGCCGTTCTCGCCCTGGTCGCGCTGGGGTTGTCCGTGTGGCTGGTGCTGGATCCGTCGTCGGACACGACGTACTGGCTGCTCGTCGCGGTGGCTTCGCTGCTCGGCGTGCTGCTGACCATCCCCATCGGCGGAGCGGACATGCCGGTGGCCGTCGCGCTGCTCAATTCCTATTCAGGCCTCGCGGGTGCGGCCGCGGGGTTCGTGCTGAACAACAACGCGCTGATCATCACCGGCTCGCTCGTGGGTGCGTCGGGCATCATCCTCAGCCAGATCATGTGCAAGGCGATGAACCGGTCGCTGGCGAACGTGCTGCTCGGCAAGCTCGGCTCCGGCAGCAGCGACGGTGCGAGTGCGGACGAGACGTACGCGGGGAAGGTGAAGTCCACGTCGCCGGAAGAGATCGCAATGCTGCTCGACACGGCGCGGCGCGTAGTGATCGTCCCGGGTTACGGTCTCGCGGTATCGCAGGCACAGCACGCCGTTCGCGAGCTGGCGACGCTGCTGGAGTCCAAGGGAGCGACGGTGGAGTTCGGAATCCACCCGGTCGCGGGCCGGATGCCGGGGCACATGAACGTGCTGCTCGCCGAGGCCGACGTGCCGTACGACAAGCTCAAGGAAATGGACGAGATCAATCCGCAGTTCGGCCAGGTGGACGTGGTGTTGGTGATCGGCGCGAACGACGTGGTGAATCCGCTCGCGAATACGGATCCGTCGAGCCCAATCGCGGGAATGCCGATTCTCGAAGTCGGTAACGCCCGCAGCGTGATCGTCATGAAGCGGAGCTTGAGTCCGGGGTTCGCCGGGATTCCGAATCCGTTGTTCGCGGCGGACAACTGCCTGATGTATTTCGGCGATGGAAAGGCGGCGGTGCAGGCGCTGGTCGCGGCGGTCAAAGGGGGATAGCGCGGCTCGGGGCATTTTCGTCTAGGTCTTTCGTCGTGGCAGCAATCCGCAGAGAATCAGCATCGCGTGGCGACTGGAATTTTCCGACGCAGGCTCGTGATGCTCTGTGGCGAAGTTATCCGCTCTAGCCCATCAGGAAAATGTGTCTATCTCGCGCGCAAGCCCCCATGTGACGGCGACTGGGGGTGCCGCTGCAAACCAAAGGCCACTGACTCCCGATAGCACGTTCGTGCAGTGAGCACTTCGCGAGACGCTGTTTGAGGCGTATGCTGATCCGACCCGCGAGTGCGCTTCGGCCGGATCCTGAGCTACCGCCGCCGTCCGACGTCAGCTCGATCTCTATCTACCGGCGGGCGTCCCTACGACGCGAGTGATGCACGCGGAGGTTACGGACGCAGGTTTTGCTTTTCGCCCGTGAGACGATGTCACGTACCGAACAGAACTCGACGAGAGCCCCGTCACACCAAGTCCCCAGCAGTCGCACCCCTGGCCGCGAACGCGAATCAGGGCGAGCGCGGTCGCAATCGGCAGCAGCGGCCCGCGTATATCGGCCGCGGTTCGCCGTCATCAGCAGCATTACTACTACCAGTAGTAGTTGCCGCCATTCGGAATCCGAGCTAGTGTGTCAGGCGTGTGACGCTCATCTTTTAGCCCTGCCCGATGCTTCACTCGATCATTGGGATTGGACGCCCTGCTTCACGGAGACTGCGGTTGAGAATGCTGCGTGTTCGCATGTTCGGCATTGGACTGCTGGCTGCTCTCGTGGCCTGTGCACAGCCGATGTCACATCCGGATTGCACTGCACACCGCTTTTCGGTGCCTCTTGAGGACTGGTCTGTCCCGTCTCTCATCAACGCATCGCGCCCAGGCAGAACACTGAGATGGCCTTCCGTTGCAGTCGTCGGCGACACGTTCTACGTCGCGGCAAACGTGTTCCCTGCCGAACCCACTACCACGCTAGACCAGCGGCCGTTAAGCGTTCTACGCGTTCCGGGGGGTCGCATAGCGACGCCGCAAGGTCAGTTCTTATTCGCCTTTCCCAAGGGCGTGGTAGACTCGCGGGGCATTTACCATCTCATATGGGGCGAGCCTGACACGCTCATCGCCGACGTGCGGCATTGGCCTGGCGGGCCACTGAAATCCGTGTGGTACGCGGCATACGACGGAAGAACGTGGTCGTCACCCGAAAAGCTGTTCGAGACATCGCGAATATTGCTCGGCGCGGAGAACGGTGTGATTGCCTCCGACGCACACAACGGGCTGCATCTAATTCTTCCTACCATCGGGAGTGACAGTCGTCCCACGCTGACGTACGTACGACGAACGGGAACCGCGTGGGAAGTACGAAAGTTCGCGACCGGTGCTGCATACGCGAGTATTCTCGCCTGGGGAAGCGATTCCATCGCCATTGCTTATACGGCTCCGGACACGACGTTGTCTGAAGACGGCAATAGTGTATTCGTGAAAAGTAGCGGCAACCGCGGCGCTGTTTGGAGCGAACCCCAGCTCATAAGCACCTCGGTGGCTCGCGACGCAACGAGCCCCCTCTTGAGCAGAACGGGTGGCAGAATCCACCTCGTTTGGGGACGCCGCAGCTCCGCATTTAGTCTCGCTGCGCTCGTTGCGAGGGAACTCCGGGATGGCGGAATGTGGAGCCCCATGTCCGAAGCGCCGCTCCCGAGGGGGGGCTTGCGCTTCCACGTCGGTGAGACGGGCGGTTCGGTTACAGCCATCGTCGAAGAATTCGACGGGCACCGCCTGACGCTCCGCGAAGTGACGTGGCGCGGCGGTAACGCGTATTCCACGCCGCTATTCGCGGATCTTCGCCACGCCGCGAGCGCCGGCTTCGCCGCGTCTCCTCAAACGTCGTTCCTTCTCTGGTCCGGCAGCCGCGCCGAAGGAGAGGTTGGGTCAACGTTCTCATCGGTTCGAAGGAGTGGTATTTCGAATCGCTGCAGCTTTGCATCACCGTAAATGGCAATGACGTACTGAAGGGATGGGAGTCGATCGCCCCGGTAGGGAGAACAGTTCAATCCAAAGGAGGGACCTATGAAGGTTCGCACACTGCTCGGAATCGCGCTAAGCCTTACGGCTTGTTCGGAATCATTGACAGGTCCCCGTGGAATGCAACCCGTCCCGATTTCAACGGCTGACTACCAAGCGTTCGTTGCGAACGCCGCGTCCGAGCTGGAGGCGTATATCGCGGACAAAGAGTCATCAACTTCTCCGCTCACTTCCGAGCGACGAGATGAGCTAAGGCGCATGGTACGATCCGCCAGAGCCCAGCAGCTACCCCCAGAGTCAGCGTCGAATTCTGAGTCGGTGGAAACCTCGTCGGAGCGAATGGAGGCCAACTCCGAGGTGGAGGCCGCCGGCATAATTAACCAATTCTGGACGGATCTAGATCTTCACCTCAAGAAAGTCCGCGCCCTGACGTCGGTAAACATTCCCGCTGTGTTGGAGTTCAACTTGAGCGGAACTACAGAAGTGGGCGGTTTTGAGTATCCGATCAGCTCGAGCAAATCCACAGCGCCGTTCCCTGTATGGTGGTTTTCCGTCCACACGGATTTAATGGAGGTCAATTGCGGGATCAGAGCTGCACGGGGGGTTGTTGCCACCGAACACACTGCTGGATGGCACGTGAAAGGGTTTGGGTTTGTTCCCGCGCACAAACGATCTTCTGACAGTGACTCCTGCGAACCACCACGAAGCGCATGCGACCCCACACTAGCTTCCTACGACCCTTATGAAGAAACGTGTAGCGGTGGTTCGAGTTCGGGCGGCACCGCGAGCGGCACTCAGTTTACCGAGGGCGAGCGCACAGGCGGGGAAACAGTGAACTGGCAAACCGGCGTCGGCAATGGCGGTAGCAGCGCTTGCGGTGCAGATGCAGTGGTAGAATGGGTCTGCATCGACATCGAGGGTGAGGATGGTTGGCAGCATTGGAGTTGCGGATATGCGACTACGTGCTGAGGCTTTCTCATCCGATTCTATGCCACCGTCACTCTCTAACGGGACTTTCGCAATGATTGCAAGGATCTCTCGCCTTACCAACACCGCGTTCGTCGTGCTCGCTTCCGTCAGCGCGCTTTCTTCTACGGCCGAGGGTCAAGCCGGAGCGCCCTCCACGCGAATTCGAGCCACAATTTCTATGGTAGCCGATTTTCCGCATGCCAGCGAGGCGTTTGTCATTCGACGTCATGCTGGTGACAATCCGATGGATGTGATACTCGTCCGCGAAGGCATTTCGGCTGCACAGCTTTCTGATGCTATCCGTGCTTTGATGACCGTCCGTCACGTGGGAGGCGACATCCCGACCGCGAGTGCGACGATGCGCTTGCGACGAACGCAAGTTCGCAACTCTGAGAGAAGTACACTTCCCTGGGTCGGTAGAGTGCTAGCGGATTTGCGGCGCGCAGCACCGGCCGATGTACGCGAAGTAGGTCGTGCGCGTTCGGTTGAGATATGGCTTCCTAGGCAAAAACCGTGATGGTGAACCGCGAAGGGACGTAACATCGTGAAAGCGGAGTCCAAGGACTCCGCTTTCATTTTCGCCGGCTCGCCGGGCGTAGACGTTCTTTTCCCAGCCCGCGATCATCTCGCGCAGCGACGTATACATGCGAGTCGAGAGCGCTCGCACCTTCGATGAACACCACCCGCTTGCCGAGGCGGTGAAGGCGCGGACGAGATGGCGATGCTGTTGGAGACCGCGCGGCGCGTAGTGATCGTCCCGGGTTACGGGCTCGCGGTATCGCAGGCACAGCATGCCGTGCGCGAGCTGGCGACGCTGCTAGAGTCCAAGGGAGCGACGGTGGAGTTCGGAATTCACCCGGTCGCGGGGCGGATGCCCGGGCACATGAACGTGCTGCTGGCCGAGGCGGATGTGCCGTACGACAAGTTGAAGGAGATGGACGAGATCAATCCGACGTTCGGCCAGGTGGACGTGGTGCTGGTGATCGGCGCGAACGACGTGGTGAATCCGCTGGCGAACACCGATCCGTCGAGCCCGATCGCGGGGATGCCGATTCTCGAAGTCGGTAACGCCCGCAGCGTGATCGTCATGAAGCGGAGCTTGAGTCCGGGGTTCGCCGGGATTCCGAATCCGTTGTTCGCGGCGGACAACTGCCTGATGTATTTCGGAGATGGGAAGGCTGCTGTTCAGGCGTTGGTTGCGGCTGTAAAAGAGGGTTAGCCACCGAGACTAGCAGCGCGTGAAGCCGGATCACCGACTCAGCGGGGTGGTCCCGCGCCTGACCAAAGATCCGCTCGAGGGTACTAAGGAACTCGCCAGGCACTACCTCCGCCTTTACCGCGGCGTCGATCTCCCGCTCGACGCCGAGCGTGAGGGGCCACTGCATCTGGACATGAACGTCGGCGATGCGCGCGGCTCGATCGCTGCGCTCATGATGCGGACAGGCCGCCAGGTGCCGGGCCAACCGCAAGGTTACTCGCCGGACCAACCGACTTCGCGTGTGCTCCGATACGCCGGCGTCCTCCGAGGCGAGTTCTCCCTCGACCCATCGACGGACGGTCGCCAGCGCCGAATCCAGCTGCAACCGATTGGCGTGGGCGGGTCCGGCACCGACGGAGTCGACCATACCGCGAACCGTGCCCAGATCCTCCGACAGCTCAGACCTCTCGCTGGCGAGGAGGAGGGGCCGGCCGCGAACCGAGACCAGGGCGAGTACTCCGTCGCGCTCACCGGCTACAAACGCGTACGCGGGACGAACCGGGCTCGGCCGGTCACATTCGCCCGACCATTTCAGAAGAGTGCATCGAATCGCCTCGGCATTCTCAACGGAGCTGCAGCGCGCCGGACCGATGCGGACGAACAAGGGAGGAATTCGCGAGCGACCGACCCGGGTCACTGTAAGATCGAGCTTCCGCCTGATGATCTCTTCGGCCTTGAGAAGCTCCTCGCTCGATGCCGGCGGGTCGAGGGAGTAAACGAACACTTCCTTGTGGCGGGATCCCAGTCTCGCCACTCGTCCCACGCGCTGGTCGAGCGTGGCGGCGGTCCACGGCAGATCGAGGTGCACGACTACGGATGCATCCTGAACGTTCACGCCTTCGCTCAGCATGTCGGTTGCGAGCAGGAGCGAGATTTCCTCCGCAGGACCCGGGACAGGCTTGCGCGACGCATTCGGCGCGAATCGTCCCAGCAACTCGGCTCGTCTAATCGACCCCCCGGCGATGCGTCCGCCGTGTGAAGTCAGCATCGCAACGCGGCCGTCGCGCGCGAGCATCCTGTAGTACATCCTGACGGTGTCGGCGAACTGAGAAAAAGCCACAACCTTTGCGTCCGGATGGTTCTTTCGCACGCGACGGATCGCCTGGACGCGCTCTGCGTCCGCTTGGGAATGTCCCGGGATCGAATCGAGTGCGTCGACCAATCCGCGTTCGTGCGTCCTCGCCGCCTCGAGCATGCCGAGCGGCTCAGCGGGTGACGCCGCAGCAAGTAACTCGGCGAATCCAAGCTGGATCGCCCCCTCACAGTACGTCCAATCCCTGACCTCTCGACGGGTTGGCAGCCGGCCCGACTCGAGAGCACTGCGAATGGCCACGGTCCTGCCGAGTCGGCGCCGAAGACCCTCTCGCAGCGCTGCATCGCTTGAGGCCCACAGTCGAACCAGCGTATGCGCCACCATCGCAGCAGCCACCTGCCCGTCCCTCGGGGGGACAGGAGACGGAAGCGCGAGAGCAATTCGCAACGCGGAGGCGTTGTCCATTATCGCGAGCCGCTCGGGGCCGCGGGTTATCGGGATATCGCCAGCCTCGCCGGTCTCATTGCGACGCACCACGTGTCGCGCGATTTCGGAATCAGGGAGTGTTGCCGCAGTCGCGCCGAGAAACAGCGACAAGAGCGTTGAGATGTCCCGACGACTGTTGTGCAATGGAGTCGCGGTGAGGAGAAGGACCTTGGTGCGGGCGGCCATGCCGGTCAACGTCTCGAATCTGGTGGTCGAGGGCGTGCGGAAGTGGTGCGCTTCGTCCACGATGATAAAATCGTAGCGGCGCTCCGGCCGTGTGCCGCGGCTCAGCGCCTCCATGGACATGAAGTCGATCGGCACTGCCGCGCGGCTGGCCGCGGAAGTCCACATCGCGCGCAGCGACGCTGGACCGACGACGAGCGAACCGGAGTACTCCCGCGCCGTGGCGAGCGCAACGTAGGTCTTGCCCAGTCCGACGTCATCGCACAGCAGCGCGCCTCCGTTCTGTTTCAGCATCGCGCGCAGGCGCTTTACCGCATCTGTCTGATGAGGCCGGAGCGTCACCTGACCCAGCTCCGAATCGATCGCGCCCGCAGTGAGCCACTCGCTGGCAATGATGGCGCGAACGAAATCGGGACGCGCGGCGGCTAGTCCATCCATGCCAGCAGCGAAGCGACTTCGTCGTGCTTGATCCCGTACGCGCGGAGCACCGCATCGAGCAGCTCCCGGGAATCAGCGCGGCCGTTCGCTGCTCGCTGCGCAATCTCAGAGAGCGTCGCGCACGCGGCGGTCCAATCTCTGGGGAGCGGGAGCAGAGCAAGCGTCCAGCCGAGGTAACGATGGTACCCGCCGCGCGCGGGCTCGGCGATCAGGTTCAGCCAGGCCGCGGCGATGTCGCTGTTCAGTATTGCGGCGAGCGCCAATGCCTCTCGTTGGTCCCGGCACCGCAAGACATAGCAGGAATTCAACGGGACCGAATCGTTGCCTCTATCGAGTACTACTGCGCGGGGGCGTTTGCCGACGTCGGCCCAGACGACGCGCGGCCTGTCGCACGCCGCGCCCTCGGTGCGGAACAGCGACCACCATCGCTCGCTGGAACGGCCGTCAGTGCGGGCCTGCAGGCGGCTGCGGAAATGGCCGAGCCATTGCTTCGCCGCCGGCGGCAGAGTCGACATCGCGCGACCATCGTGTCCGTGCGTCCAGATCACGCGGCTGTCGGTTGCGGCGCAGCTCCACGCTACTAAGTCCTCGCCTTTGATCACACGCCGGAGAAGCGAGTGCTCGACAGCGCCGCCTCGGTCGCCGCTGCGCACCGGCGTCTCACCGGCAGTTGTGTCTCCGGCGGTGGTCACGACAAACGCTTCATTGCACCCGGACTTTACTCCGAGCAGGGGCCTGCCCAATCGGGTTTCGGCCAGCGGAATGCCGGCGCTGTTCAGCTTGTCGAATGCCAGGCGGACATCCGGCGGGATGATGACCCACGGGCTGCCTGTACTCTCGTCCAGCGCAATCGATGCGGGGCGCATTCGCCAGGCGAAGATCCTTTCGCGTCGGTGGACTGCGAGGCTCGCCGAGGCGTGACGGGGCTGGCCCGGTCTGACTCGTCGCGCGAGCATCAACGACGGGTACACCGCAGCGGCGAACGACGCGGGCGCATTGCTCAGGTCTTCCAGAGTCAACAGGTCCGCGCGCTTGCCGATGATCTCGCGGACGCTTCCGCCTGACAGTGAGGACCACAGCTTTGCAGGCAACAGAAGCGCCAACACGCCATCATCTCGCAGGAGCTCGATCGACCGTTCGACAAACAGCGCAGACATGTCCACCTGGGATCCAAAGCTGGATTTCGCAGGTGCCGCTTCAGCTCCAGCCCTCCATGGGGGACCTTTGAACACGGCGAATTCCTGCTTTAGTCGCCCGCGCATCCGCGGCGGGATGCGATGCAGGCGGACCCAGGGAGGATTCCCGACTACGAGGTCGAAGCCGCCCGCTGCGGAAACTTCAGCGAAATGGACGCTGAATGAAAACGGAAGTGCAGCGCCCGTCTCGAGACTATGCTTCCGCCCCCGAAGCTCACGCAACGATCGCCGACTTTCGGCCAGCGCGGTACGCAGCTCCGCCGATGGCGGATGGCGGATGCCGAACAGGTCCCGGCTGCGCGCAGAATTCAACTGCTCACGCCGCGAGTGCGCTGCGGCGTGGATCTCGCGCTCGATTGCGGCAATCGCGATGACGCGCTCCGCGCGATCGAGCTGCTTCGCGAGCGACTTCTTCCTTGGACCCTGGGCACGCGTGTACCGGGCCCGGATTCGCGCGAGCGCTGGCCGCGATGCGAGCGCGACGCTGGTGAAGCTGCCGCCGGTCAGCGTATCGCCGGTGCGAACCTGTCGGTCGAGATTGGGCAGAGGCGTGACGGCGGAGATCCCCTGATCGCGCTGTTCCATCACCATCGCCAGCCAGAGCCGCAGCTCACACAGCCATACCGCCATGGGGTTGATGTCGACACCGAAAATGGAGCTCGTGAGAATCGACCGCGTCAGCTCACCGCGCGAGCGCGGATCGCCGCAAGCGCTTGCGAGCCAGGTCAGCTCACCCAGCGCGAACACGAGGAACGCGCCCGATCCACATGCGGGATCGAGGATCCGGATCGAACGCACTCTGGAGAGAAGATGTGCGCGGGCGTCCCCGTGAACGCGACGAGTGAGAAGGAAAGACTCAACCTCCCCGTGCGATACGACCGGCGAGTGAAGCGCATGGGCGAGCGCCTCGCGCACGATACGCTCGACGAGGGACTGCGGCGTGTAGAAGGCGCCCGAAGACTTGCGATCGCCCGCCAGCATGAGCGATTCAAAGGCTTTCCCCAGCATTTCCGGGTCGATCGCCGCCTCCGACCATTCGCTGGATTCCTCGCGAGGCGTGAACCGATGACGGCACAGGAGATCGCCGTAGAGAACTCCCATCGCCTCATCGCTGAACTCGGCCGCTCCCATCCGGCGCTCGAGAGGGCTCCGGGAGAAGAGGCCGCCATTCAGGAATGGGATCGCGCCGAACGCCTTTGCGCGCGGGCTTCGTGCTCGACGCGGCGTGTTCAGCGTTCCAAAGAACAGCGGCAGAAGAACGCGCTTGTGGTAGCGCCCTCCGCTGGCCATTGCGTCCGCGAATCCGTTGGCAAGGAATCCGTGGTCGCCGTTGAGCCAGCCTTGCGTCTCGAGGAATGAAAGAAAGAGGAGCCGCGAGACATAGAGCAGCGCGAGCTCCCGGGATTTCTCGCGATCGAATGCGCGTGCCGTCGACTCCGCGAGCGACGTCACGACACCTTCGAGCGTAGCATAGAAACGACGCGTGAGCGTGTCGCGGCCGAGTATTTCTGTCCAGCGGAAATGCATCATCAGATCGAGGTGGCCTCGCGTGGAGGCAAGCGCGCAAAGCGTCTCCGCGTCGCTGTCGATTACGCGTGCGCGCTCACAAAGAAGCGCGCGTACGCCCGGTGGATTACGCTCGCGCGAAAAGGTGAGGATCGCCACGTGGGTGCGTTCCCCGTCCATGGCGATGAGAAGCCATAGAAGCTGTGGTGCGCGGGCCGCCAGGCGCGAAGCGATGTGCGTAAGTGCGTCCTTGAACGACGTGCCACCGCCGACGTCGAGCAGCAGCGCTCTCGTGGAGCCGGCGCCGCGGATTATGCGAACGTGCGAGACTTCGCAGGGGATTCCTATTCCCTCGCGCGTGGCTGCGTCGAGGTTGCGGGCCGGCCCGGCGAACCCGAGCTCGCGTGCGATGCCGGCGAGATGTTCGAGCGTCGAGGCCGCGGCAAGAAGCTCGCGAGCACGGTGGAGCGGGAGCACGCCGCACTATCGACCGCCGGGCTCGCATGGCCCGCATCGTTCCCTTACACGCGTGACCTCACGGCGTCACGGCCTAGCGCGCGACGTAGTCTCGATCCTTCCAGGTGACATTTTGACCGCGGAGAATTGCGCCCAAGTAGATGTACAACGAAAGCGCTGCGCCAAGAGGATAAAGCAAGGCCAGAAGGACCGACTCGTCCGAATCTCCGTAGAACTTCATCCACATCAACACTGTAGCGAGTGTCGCCACTGTTGCCCAGAGAATCACGCCCTCGCCGGGGGCGGCGAGGAGCGACGCAACCAGACCAACCGGCGGCGCGAGATTGAACAGTGGCGGAAACACCAGCCCAAAAGGCATGAACCATCGCGGAATGAACGGCGGCAGTGCGTGCATTCCTCCCGCGTAAACATTCTTCCCCCAACCGGCGATCATCTCGCGCAGCGACGTGTACATCCGCGTCGAGAGCTGCTCGCGCCCTTCGATGAACACCGTTCGCTTGCCGAGTCGGTGAAAGCGCTGGGCGAGCATGAGATCTTCGGCGACTGTGTGCTTCACGGCTTCGTGCCCGCCGGTGGAGTCGTACGCGGGGCGCGCGATCACCAGATACTGGCCGTTCGCAATCTTCCGCCACGCATGCTTCGACCTGTTGATCTCCTCGGTGCCGCCGAACCAGGCATTGAGCATCCCGAACACCTGCGCCTGCACGAGCTTCTCCCAGATCGTGACCATTTCCTGCTTGCCGGACACGGTGAACAGATCGGCGTCGAGCGCGCGCATCGCGTTCACCGTCCTCGGTATCAGATCCGGCGCATGCTCGGTATCGGCGTCGGTGAAACAGAGGATTTCGCCGCGCGCTCTGGCTTTCCCGGTCCAGCACGCCCACTGCTTGCCGAACCAGTCACCAGGGAGCGGCGGCGTCTGAATGACGGTCGCGCCGAGCTCGGCGGCGATCTCGCCCGTGCCGTCGATGGATTGGTCGTCCACAACGATCACTTCGACATTCGGGTACGTGGTCGCGAGTACGGAACGCACGCACCGCCCGATGTTGTGAGCTTCGTTGCGCGCTGGGATGATCACTGAAACCAGCGGGGGATCGCGAGGGGGATCCTGCGTGAACTCGTCCAGCGTGCGCGAGCGGCGCATGCGCAGCACCATCGCGATGGGCATGAGCAGCCACGGCGCGGCCGCGAGCAGCGCGATCTGAATTGGAGTCACTGGAAAAAACTAGCGGGGCGCCGCTTGCGCGACGCCCCGCTCATGATGCGGATGAGACCGGATCAGGTCTGGCTGGTCCTGTCCGGATCGCTCCCGCCTCCGCGCGGGGAGGTGCCTTCTATTCCGCCGGCTCCCGATCCTTTCTTCGACGACGACTCGCCGCCGAGTCCGGTGCTACCGCTGGAGCCGCTCATTCCGCCCGAACGGCTCGAGCTGTCCGACTCGTCGCCCGTTCGCTCGCGACTCTTGTCGAGCCCGGTGTCGCTGGCGCCCATTCCACCGCCCTTGTTGGCGCCGCCGCCATTGCCGCCCTGGCCGCCGCCGCCCTGGCCGCCGCCGCTCCCGCCTTGGCCGCCACCACTTCCGCCGCGGTTACCGCCCTGGCCGCCGCCCGATCCGCCGCCCGATCCGCCGGACCCGCCACCTTGCTGGCCGCCGCCCCCACCGGATCCGCCGGAGCCGCCACCCTGCTGACCGCCCCCGCCAGATCCACCTTGCCCGCCACCCTGCTGACCGCCACCGCCGCCAGATCCACCTTGGCCGCCGCCCTTCTGGCCGCCGCCGCCACCGGATCCACCGGAGCCGCCACCCTGCTGTCCGCCACCACCACTTCCACCATCATTTCCGCCCGAGCCGGCACCGCTGAATCCGCCCTGGCGCGCGTTCCCGGTCTCGAACCCATCACCCTGGTTCCCGCTGCTTCCCGCGGCGCCTTCCTTCGCGCCGCTCTCTTCGCGGCTCGACGACGTGCGTCCGGCGTCTTCCTTGTTCCAGTTTGAGTTCGCCATTTCGCTTCTCCGACTAGTGTATGATTGCAAGGATTTCCACGCGGTAGAAAGCAAGCGACATGCCATGCATTATTCTGAACACCGCGTGCGGCAAATCCTCCATAAATAACATTCATGCCAGTCGCTCCCATCCGACCCGTTCCTCCGCTACGCACCGGCGCGCGCGTCGCGCTCGTCGCGCCAGCAGGGGCTCTGACGGGGCCGGAAGATGTCGAGCGCGCCGAGGAGAACGCGCTCTCGCTCGGCTGGGAGCCGCGCACGGGTGCAAACGTCATGAAAAAGCACCGCTACTTTGCGGGCACGGACGAAGAGCGGCTGCGTGATCTGAACGACGCGATTCGCGACGACAACATCGACGCGATCTGGTGCATCCGCGGCGGGTACGGCGCGATGCGCATTCTCCCCGACGTGGATTACGACGCGTTACGGCGCCGCCCTAAGCCGGTCATCGGATTCTCCGACCTCACATCGCTGCTCGAGGCGGTGAGCAGCCGCTCCCGCATCGTCTGCTTCCACGGGCCTACTGCGCGAATGCGGCTCACCGATTTCACCCGCGCATCGCTGCTCGCCGCGGTGAGCGAGGGCACCGACCCGTGCGGCGCCGCGCCGGGCGCGCGCGTGCTGCGCGGCGGGACGGCCGAGGGACGGCTCGCAGGCGGCAACCTCGCGCTCGTCGCTGCGATGACGGGCACGCAGTTTGCGCCCGGCCTGGACGATGCGATTCTCTTTCTGGAAGACGTGGGCGAGCGCACCTACCGCGTGGACCGGATGCTGCGGCAGATCTATCTGAGCGGCGCGCTCGACAACTGCCGCGCGATCGTCTTCGGTGAATGCACCGACTGCAATGACGACACTGCGAGCGGCACGCGCGAGCTCGATGAGATATTGATGGAGATGGCCGATCTCGTCGGGGTGCCCTGCGTCGCCGGAGCTCCGATCGGCCACATCGACGACCAGTGGACGCTGCCGGTCGGTGCGCGCGCGGTGCTCGACGCCGACGCGCGAACGCTGAGCGTCCTGCCTTTCAACGCGGAACAATCATGAGCTGCAAGACCGGAGAGGACCTGCTCGAGGAGGCGCGCGCGCGGATCACCGAGATCACCCCCGCGGAAGTCGCCGCCCTGCGCGAGCGCGGCGACGAGGCAGTGTACCTCGACGTGCGTGAGCCCAACGAGTGGAACCTCGGCAGGATTCCCGGCGCGCAGTTTCTGCCGCGCGGACAGCTCGAGTCCAAGATCGAAGAGCTGATCCCGCGCGATTCGCGCGTGGTGATCTATTGCGCGCGGGGCAATCGCTCCGCGCTCGCGGCGGACACGATGCAGCAGATGGGCTACGAGAACGTCGCTTCGATGTCGGGCGGCTTTCAGCAATGGGCGATGGAGGGGTGCGAGGTGGAGGAATGAGGGAGGAGTTCGAGGTTGCGTCAGCCGGGGGCAGGGTGGTCCGCGGCGATCTATATCGCGCCGCGCAAGCGACCAACGGCGTGATCATCTGCCACGGCTTCAAAGGATTTGCGCGCTGGGGAGCGTGGCCGCTGCTCGCGGCCGCATTCAACGAGCGGGGGTTGAACGCGATCGCGTTCGACTTCAGCGGCAGCGGCGTAGGCGTCGATCGCGAGAGCTTCACGGAGCTGGACGCGTTCGCGGCCAATACCTACCGGTGTGAGCTGGAAGATCTCAATGCGGTCGCCAGCCACGCGACGACGCAGGGCTGGACCTCGCGTGACTGCGGGCTGTTCGGACATTCACGGGGCGGCGCGACCACGATCTTCTTCGCTGCCGACTCCGATCGCGTCTGCTGTCTCGTGACCTGGGCTTCGATCGCCACGATCGAGCGCTGGTCGGATGAACAGGTGCGCGACTGGAAGGAGCGCGGTTACATCGAAGTTGTGAACACCCGCACGAACCAGGTGATGCGCATCGAAGCATCGGCGTTGGAGGAATGCGTGCGCGAGTCGCGGTACGGCCTGGACGTCGAGCGCGCCGCCGAGCGAGTGCGCGCTAACTGGCTGATCATCCACGGCGCGGAGGACGACGTGGTGCCGGTCGACGACGCGCACAGGCTCGCCCGGGCGAATTCGCTCGGCGACCACGGGATGCGCGCGGAGCTGCGGATAGTCGAAGGGGCGAACCACGTGTTCGGCGCGACGCATCCGCTTACTGTCGCGCCGGCGCAGCTGGCGTCGCTAATCGACGAGACGGCCGACTTCTTCGCCCGCGAGCTGGGGTGACCCTCGAACTGACGCTCGCCGACCCTGAGATCGTCAGAATCGCGCAGTCCCTCGTCGAACGCCCGGGGTCAGCCGCGCCCCACGATCCGGCGGCGCGTGCGGCGGCAGTCGCACTCGTGCTGCGGGCGGTTCCGATGCAGGGGCTCGACCTGCTGTTCATCCGCCGCGCGGAGTACGCCGAGGATCCGTGGAGTGGGCAGGTGGCTTTTCCCGGCGGGCGGCACGAGGCGGGCGACGAGTCGTTGCAGGGAACGGCTGTGCGGGAGACATGGGAAGAAACGGGGATCGATCTAGCGGCCGACGGCGCGATTCTGGGCCCGCTCGACGACGTGCGTCCGAACACGAAGGCGCTCCCGCGGGTGGTAGTTCGTCCGTTCGTGGCCGCGATCTCTGCCGACGTGGCCATGACCGGGAGCGGAGAAGTGGCGGAGGCGTTCTGGGTTCCGCTCGATGCGTTGCGGGAGGAATCGGGGTGGGGGGAGACCGAGGTAACGGCGGGCGGGATGGCGCGCCGGGTCCAGGCGTTCCAGCATGGGGAGCACGTGGTGTGGGGGATGACCGAACGCATCGTAAGGCAGCTGCTAGCGCGACTCGACGGGTAGTTTGAGGGCGCACTTGCATCGGGCTTTAGCTACGCCTAACTTTGGGAACTAGCGTCCTCTCAAACCCCAGAGTCTTTCCTTGTCCGGTTCGTACAACTTACTAGTGCGCTTGAAGATAGCGGCGCTCGCGTGCGCTCTTGCCGCGTTGGCGGCGTGCTCCGGCAGCGGGGGCAAGAGCGGCGATTCGCGGCTCCAGGCCGTGGCCACTACCGGCATGATCGCGGACATCGTTGGCCGGGTCGGCGGGGAGCGGGTTCACGTCCAGGGCCTCATGGGCCCGGGGATTGACCCGCATCTGTACCGGGCGAGCGCGGGCGACGT
>JACDCY010000082.1 GCA_013817305.1 Gemmatimonadaceae bacterium
CTGCGCGAGCTCTTCACCGACGTTCGTTTTTTCCGCGACAACCGGCGCGCGTTCGACCGCGCGGAGACCCGCGGGCTCGCAGCGAGCAGGAAGGATCTCGAGGCGCTGATCCCGGTCATCGAGGGGCGGCTCCCGCTGCTCGTGGTGGTCGATAAATCCAGCGACATCGAAGCGACGCTCCGTCTGGGCCGCGAGTTCGGGTTGCGGCTGATGCTGGGCGGTGCTGCGGAGGGGTGGATGGTTGCCGATCAGATCGCGGCCGCTCGCATACCGGTGCTCACCGGCGCCATGAACAACATTCCGGGCAGCTTTTCTTCGCTCGGTCGGAGACAGGACAACGCCGCGCTGCTCAAGCGGGCCGGCGTCGAAGTGCTGCTCATCGGTAACGCCGGAGGCGGCGGCGCGGACGAGCCTTTCAACGTGCGAAACATCAAGCAGGAAGCCGGCAACGCGGTCGCGTACGGCATGACGTGGAATGACGCCCTTCGCGCAGTGACGCTCACTCCCGCGCAGGTATTCGGCGTGGCCGAGAGAACGGGCTCGCTACAGGCCGGCCGTGACGCAGACGTCGTGGTATGGAGCGGCGATCCGTTCGAGTTCACTACCCGCGCGGAGCACGTGTTCGTGCGCGGCGTGGAGCGCGACGTGAGAAGCAGGCAGGAGCTGCTGACGGAGCGGTACAAGACGTTGCCGCCGTCGAGGTGGGAACCATGACTACAGCTAATAGCTATTAGCTATTAGTTATTAGCTACCAGCTGCAGTCCAGCGGCGCGTCTTCGGACGCGCCGCTTTTTTTTCTCAGCGCGGATTTAGCGCCGAGGGCGGCAAGCCCATCCCGCGGAGGGCAGCCTTGAAGCGCGGATGATCCCTGATGCCGTCGAACATCCGGTCGGCCGCCACCGAATAAGCGGTGAGCCGGATGGAGCGACGCTCGACGGCATTCTCGAGCGCCCCGAGCGACCGATCCGCATCACCGATCGCCGCGTACGCGATTGCCAGAGGGAAAAGAGCGTTGTCTTCGGCGCCGCGTGCCTGCAGCCGCGTGGCGGAACTCCGTGCATCGGCTACCCGGCCGCACCGGGCAAACACCAGCGCGATGTCGCCGATGGTGCTGGGACTGGCTCCGTCCAGG
The DNA here is from genome assembly GCA_013817305.1 of Gemmatimonadaceae bacterium. Taxonomy (GTDB): domain Bacteria; phylum Gemmatimonadota; class Gemmatimonadetes; order Gemmatimonadales; family Gemmatimonadaceae; genus JACDCY01. Next base: position 1,133 of record JACDCY010000082.1, read on the forward strand.
CGCATCGCTTCGTCCGCGCGCGGCAACGCGGCCGCACAATCGCCGGCGTATGCGTAAGAGATCGCGGTGATGCGCCGGATCAGGGAGATTTGCGGGGCCAGCTCCGTCGCCTTGTTTGCCTGCGCCACTGCTTCAGCCGGCCGGCGGGCGACGTGCAGCGCGTACGCATACGCTACCGCGGCAATCGGTGCGAGCGGGTCCAGCTCCGAGGACACGCGCATCTGCGCCAGCGATTCTTCCAGCCGTCCGGTGTGGAAAAGCAGCTCGCCATACCATTGATGAGCGGTGGGATACCGGGCGTCGCTGGCAATCGCGCGCTTGTACGCGTGCTCCGCCTCGGCCCAGCGCCAGGAGTGCACGAGAGACAGGCCGACCGCCGAGTATGCTTCGGCGAGCGTACTGTCCAGCGCGAGCGCCTTGTTCGCGGCCGCCTCCGTGCATCGTCGCGATTCTTCCACGGCGAAATCGACGTATTCCGGCAACAGCGCGCAGGTAATGGCGATCCCGGCGTGCGCGCGCGGGAACCGCGGGTCTTTCTCCGCCGCCTGCTGAAATAGCGCGCGCGCTTCCGGGAGATTGCGGCGGTGCCACTGGTACCGGCCGCGGAGATAGAGGTCGTATGCCTCGAGATCATCGGTCCCGACGTCCGCGACGGCCGGGCCGGCGGCTCCAGCTGCCAATCGAACCTGCAACGCACCCGCAATCGCGCGTGCTACTTCTTCCTGCACCGCGAACACGTCGCTCACCTCGCGCTCGTAGCTTTCCGACCACAGGCTCAACCCGTCGACGACGTTCGTGAGCTGCACGAACAGCCTGAGCCTGTCTCCGGCCCGGCGGACGCGGCCTTCCAGCACAGCATCAACCTTGAGCTTCTCGCCAATCGCGCGAATGTCCGCGTTCTCGCCGCCCTTGAAGCTGAACGTCGAGGTGCGGGACGCCACCTGCAGCCCTTCGATCTTGCCCAGCGCGGTGCTGAGCTCGTCGCTCATCCCGTCGGAAAAATATTCGTCCCTCTGGTCGCCGCCGAGGTTCATGAAGGGCAGCACCGCAATCGAGTGAATGGTCGGTGCCGAGTCGCCGCCGGTCGAGCTGCCGAACCGCGGCGCGAGCAGCAACGCTCCGGCAACGATCACCGCGCTCACTCCCGCGGCCACTCCCAACAGTGACGGCGTCTTGTGCCACCACGACTTGTTGCGTTCGCCCGCCGCGGTCGCTCCGCTGGTCAACCCGGATGAGAGCAGGGCGTCCAGCGTGTTGACCAGCTCGGCGGCAGTCTGCGGGCGGTCGGCTGGGCGCTTGGCGAGACAGCGCATGACCAGATCCGCGAGCACGTGCGGAACGGTCGATCGCCTGACCTCCACGCGTTGCGGGACCTCGGCGATGTGGGCCGCGATCATCGCGCCTGCCGCGCGTCCGGCGAACGGTCCCTGACCCGTGATCATCTCGTAGGCCAGGACGCCCCAGGAGTAAATGTCACTGCGATGGTCGATGCCAGGGTCGGCAGCCGCCTGTTCCGGCGACATGTACGCCGGAGTTCCAATCGCCACTCCGCGGGTCGTGAGGGCCTCACCCCCGCCTTCGCTGGTCGAAGCGCTGAGCGCCTTGCCCACCCCGAAATCCGTAACCATCGCCGACCCGCTCGTGAGCAGCACGTTTTCGGGTTTGATGTCCCGGTGCACCACTCCCTGCCGGTGCGCGTACGCCAGCGCGCTGGCGACATCGCGAAGAATCCGGACACACTCCAGGACCGGTAACTCACCCGCCTTGGATAGATGCGCGCGGAGCGAATCACCTTCCACGAAAGGCATCGTGAAGTACGGCAGCCCGGATATCTCGCCCGTGGAGTGGAGCGCCACTATGTGCGGATGCTGCAGGCGGGCCGCGAGTTGAATCTCGCGCCCGAACCGCTGGGCACTCACTCCCGCGGCCATGTCGGGCGGGAGTACCTTGATGACCACGTCGCGGCCGAGGGCGCGGTCGTGAGCAACGAACACGCGCGACATGCCGCCGCCTGGCAGCTCGCGGTCTACCCGGTAGGCGTCACCGAGCGTCTGTTGAAGTTGGGTCTGAAGTTCGGACGACAGGTTGGCGGCTCCGTGGACGTGGTGCTAAGTGTAGGTGACGCGTCCCCCGGAAGCCAAGACTTCTAAACCCTGCCCGCGGTAATCAAACGGTAGACGACGCCGTCGTATCAGCCCCCGTGTCTCCCGCTCTGTTCAGCTGCGATTCGAGACGCGACGCCTCGGCCTCGCGCTCCGAGAGCGTCGCGGTCAGTCGAGCCTTCGTATCAGAGTCCAGCTGCGAGCCGCTCTGTTCGGCCCGGAAAATCGCGTAGCCAAGCGCCTGCGCTGCACGGTCGGCGAGCTGACGCTCGCGAAACGCGTCGAGGCGCACCTTCCCTTCCTCGATCGCGCCCTGCGTCGCCTTTCCAGCCTTCTCCAGCACATCCTGCAACCCCTTGCCGGCGGTGTCGAGCTCTCGCTTCAGGTTATCCCAGACTGCCATGGACGGATCCTCTGTTAGGGCTGAGCGAAGTACGTCTCTACCCGGCGGAAAGTTGCAGGAGACAAGAGAGAAGTGATCAGGTATTAGTCATTAGGTATTTGGACCAGCGCAGTCACAAATACCTAATAACTAATACCTGATAGCGAATAGCCCTTCTAGGTATTGAGCCGGAACACGAACGGCTGCTGCACGATCTGCCGAACCGCAGTTCCGCCGATCTTCGCCGGGGAGAAGCGGTGGCGCGGCAACACCTCGCGAACCGCAGCCGTGAACGCCGAATTCGTCGACTCCAGGATCTTGATACTGCCTGCCTCGACCCGACCGTTGGCGCCCACGACGAACTGCACCATCACGCGGCCGGTCACCCCCGACTCGCGCATCGAACTCGGATACTCAGGCTGGGCGTTGCCACCGGAGGGTTCCGCCGCCTGCTCGACCTGGAACTCGAAGTACGGCTGCGTACTCAGACCGCCGGTGCCGGTGCCGGTGCCCTTGCTGCTCGCGTCGCCGGTCCCTCCCGCGACGCCCTTCGAGCTGCCGCCCGCCACTCCCTTGCCGGAGAAATCGGCCTCGTTGGTCACGGCCGCTGAGAGATCGATTTTTGGGATCGAGATTGGAATGTTCACCGGTGCCTGCACGACCTGGAAACCCTTGGGTGGCGCCGGCGCTTCGATGCGCGGGGCCTGGGGCGCCTTTGGAGGAGCCGCTTTCTGCACGGGCTCGGGCGCCTTGGGTTTCGGCTTCGGCGCTTCCGGCTTCGGCTCTTCCGGCTTCGGCTCTTCCGGCTTGGGCTGCTCCTTTTTGACCTCGACGTAGTTCAGCTTCTCTTCGCGCGTTTTCTCGAGCGCATCCGACCGTGCGTTAGCCGTCGCGAAGATTGCTAAAACAAGAACTCCGACATGCAGCACCACGCTCAGCGCGGTTCCCGCGCTACGGCGCTGCTTCTTGGGCTTCGATTCAATCAAGGTCGTGAACATTGCTTTCCCCCTTTAGAGCACCCTTCCAACCAGCGGAAAGACCAAGCGAGCACCACTCCATAGAGCACTATCGGTGCCAAAACCGCCGAAAAAAAAGCCGGCCCGGTGCTACCCACTTCCTGTCCCGGCGCCGAGTTTGTCACAGTCAAATGACTTGCCGGCGCGGCTCTCCAGCCGTGTCCGTTCTTTTTTCTCACCGTTCGCTCCGGCGACAACACACTTCTTCATCATGACGCTTCGTCAGAAGGGACGCGTACTGCTCGTCTTCCCGATGCTGCTGGCGCTGATCGCGATAGTGCCCGTGACGCGCGGAAGCTGGACCACGCTGGCGGCGCAGGAGACGCCGCCTGGCTCAGGCACACTGCCCGCGATTCAGGAAGAGATGCGCGACTCGGCCCCGCTCCCGATCACAGGGCAGCAGCCGGAATCGGCCACGATTCCCGAGACGGGGTTCATGGCCGCAGCCGACCGCGCGATGGGGAAAGTGAACGCGGTCGTCGGCGCGGTCTTCTTCTTCGACGTGCTGTTCTGGGACGCGGAGCACGTGCTGCCGCTGGTCGTGCTCTGGCTCGTCATCGCGGCGGTGTTCCTGACGTTCCGGATGGGCTTCATCAATTTTCGTGCGTTCGGGCACGCGGTGAGCGTCACCGCCGGCAAGTACACGGACCCGAAGCAGGTGGGCGAGGTATCGCACTTCCAGGCGCTCACGGCAGCGCTGTCGGCCACCGTCGGGCTCGGCAACATCGCCGGCGTGGCGATCGCCGTCAGCATCGGCGGGCCGGGCGCGACTTTCTGGATGATCATGGCCGGGCTGATCGGAATGACGTCCAAATTCACCGAGTGCACGCTCGGCCAGCAGTATCGGGAGGTTCGCCCCGACGGCCGCATCATGGGCGGCGCGATGTTCTACCTGTCCAAGGGGCTCGCCGAGAAAGGGATGCCGAAGTTTGGCAAAGTGCTCGCGGTCATGTTCGCGATCCTCTGCATCGGCGGATCGTTCGGTGGCGGCAACGCGTTCCAGGTCAACCAGTCGCTGAACGCGATCCAGGAGCAGGCGCCCTTCCTCACGACGTATCCGTGGGTGTACGGCCTCGTCATGTCGGTGCTTGTTGGCGTCGTGATCATCGGCGGCATCCGGCGTATCGCCACCGTGACGGAGAAACTCGTCCCGTTCATGGTCGGCGTATATGTCCTCGCGGCGCTCTACATATTGACGGTGAACGCGGGAGCCATTCCGGCGGCGTTCGGCGCGATCTTCCAGCAGGCGTTCTCCCCCGATGCCGCCTACGGCGGGATAATCGGTACGCTCGTAGTCGGTTTCCAGCGTGCGGCGTTCTCCAATGAAGCCGGCGCGGGCTCGGCGGCGATCGCCCACTCTGCGGCCAAGACCGAGTACCCAGTGAGAGAGGGTATCGTCTCCCTGCTCGAGCCGTTCATCGACACAGTCGTTGTCTGCACGATGACCGCGCTCGTGATCGTCATTACCGGGGCGTACAACAACCCCGCGTACGCCGACCTCATCGCGAACAGCAAGGGCGCCGCGCTTACGTCGCGGGCGATGGGCGAGCAGATCACCTGGTTCCCCTACATCCTGTCGGCGGCCGTATTGATGTTCGCCTACTCGACCATGATCTCATGGTCGTACTACGGCGAGCGGTGCTGGGCGTGGATGTTCGGAGACTCGACGTCTCAGATCTACCGCATTCTGTTTTGCATCTTCGTGTTCCTGGGATCGATCATCACCTCTACGCAGATTCTGAACTTCGGCGACCTGATGATCCTTGGAATGGCGTTCCCCAACCTGCTCGGCGTGTACTTCCTGCACGGCAAGGTGAAAGACGAGCTGGACATGTACTGGGGCAAGTACAAGGCGGGAGAGCTCACGCGATACAAGTAACGGCCACATGGAACAGCCAGCTTGGATGTTCTCGTTTGCGTAAAAAAAGCCCCCGCCGAAACAGGCGGGGGCTTTTCGATCTTACCGATGATCGCGTTACGCCGCGTCGGTCTCGAGGGCTGCTTCGGGATAGACGCTGACCTTGAACCGCGTCTTGTTCTTGTGCTCGAACTTCACGACGCCGTCGATCAGCGAATAGATCGTGAAATCGGTGCCGAGCCCGACGTTGCGTCCCGGGTGCCATTTCGTGCCGCACTGCCGCACGATGATGTTCCCGGCGATCACGCGCTCGCCGCCGAACTTCTTGATTCCGCGGTACTGCGGATTGCTGTCGCGTCCGTTGCGGGACGAGCCTACGCCCTTTTTATGTGCCATATGATCGCTCGATCAGCCGAGTTTGATGTCGTTGATGCGGACTTCGGTGAAGCCCTGCCTGTGTCCCTGCTTGCGCGCGTAGTTCTTCCGGCGCTTGAACTTGAACACGACGATCTTGGTGTCGCGGCCGTGCTTGACGATCTCGCCGGTCACCGCAGCGCCCTTGAGGCCCGGCGCGCCGAGCTTGATGTCGTCGCCGTCGGCGCCAAGGATGACGTCGTCGAACTTTATCTTGCTCCCCGGCTCGCCTACGACGGTCGGGATGCGGATGCTTTTACCGGGCTCGGCACGGAACTGCTTGCCGCCGGTGCGAATGATTGCGTAAGACATGGGGCCAGTTGCGGTTAGGAAATCGTCCAGCCTCTAAGAATAGCAAGGTCTGCCGCCAAACACAACAGGACAGGCGTTTCCGCCCACTCGGATTTCGGATTGAGGACTTTGCGGGCTCAGGACTAACGGCCATCGACGATCGAGGATTAACTGAGGACTGAGGAGAGAGGCTTAAAGCAGGTGTCCCCGACCTGTTCCGCTCATCCTCGTTCCTCAATTAATCGCCCATCCGCAATGGCCGCTGATCCTGAGGCCGCAATTGCTGTTATTGCTTGTAAACGCGTCCACCCTTCATCACGAACGACACCCGCTCCAGGGCCCGGATGTCGGCTAGCGGATTGCCGGGCACCGCGATGATGTCGGCCAGCAGGCCCGGCGCGAGCCGCCCGCGATCGGGCGTGCCGAGCAGGTCGGCTGTGTTCAGCGTTCCGGCCTGAATCGCCCCTAGCGGCGTCATGCCGCGGT
>JACDCY010000017.1:0-2093 GCA_013817305.1 Gemmatimonadaceae bacterium
CGTACGTCGGAAAGAACACGCGGCCGCGCCTCTCGAATGGCGCGAACAGATTCCTCTCGACGCGTTTGGCGTCACCGGCGCGTGCGCCGGCCCGTAATTCATGCGCGACCACGGCGCTCAGATAGACGAAGGGGGCGAATTCGGCGTGGAACAGCTCCAGGGCGATCCCGCCGTCGGGATCCCTCAAGCCATCGATGATAACATTGGTGTCGAGCGCGAACTTGCCGCTCCGGGCTCTCAACCGTCGAGCGCTTCCGGCGGCCGAATGGCGATTCCCCTGAGCACGCGCGTACCCTCGGCGAGTTCATGACGAAAGGTGACCATGTCCAGCGCGGTCTCGATCGCGGCGGTCGCGGTAGGAACGCCTAGCGCCCGGCGCGCTTCCTCCACCCGAGCGGGATTGAGACGGTAGGTCCGTGACACCTTGATCTCGCGTACGATCTTCGCGGTCTTGCCCGGCTTGCGTGACACCATGCAAGCAATGTATTTACAAAAACGGAGAAGAGCAATACAAGGGATTATCGGTTTGCCACGCTTGGAGTAGAGGCGTGGGGCCGATTATCTTTCGAGGTTGCAGGACAGGTGGCCGAGTGGTTGAAGGCACCGGTCTCGAAAACCGGCGTACCGGCAACGGTATCGAGAGTTCGAATCTCTCCCTGTCCGTGACAGTGCTGCGTCCTGCGCACTGCGTCCTGCGCACTGCGTCCTGCGCGCTAACGGCGGTCGCGGTTAGTTACGCAGCACGCAGCACGCAGCATTCTTTTGGATGGGTGGCTGAGTGGTTTAAGGCGCACGCCTGGAAAGTGTGTGTACGTGAAAGCGTACCGTGGGTTCGAATCCCACCCCATCCGTGAGAGAAGCTTGTGTCCCGATTGCACGAGGCCAGAGTTATCGCGCCTCCCTCCAAGGGATCTGCGGAGAGCGATAGAAGTTGATCCCTAGCGCCGACCACCTCGGCGCCTGAGCGGCAAGCCTCAAGCGAAACTCCTCCCACACGCGCGCTCGTGCCGGAGACCAGCCGATTTCCGCTACGGCCGCCAACCGTGGGAACGCCATCCGCTCGAAGTCGCGGATGTCCACGACTGTCTCCGACCAGAGCGGCGCTTCTACGCCCAGAACGGAAGACTCCGGAAGATCCGCGTGCAGCATCGCGGGGTCCCACGCGTACGCGTCCCGTACCTCGATATTGCCCGCCCAGCTCAGGCCCAGCACGGTGGCGGAATCGTACTTCATGTCCAGGTAAACCTTGTTGTAGGGAGAGACAATTATTCTCACCCCCTGCGCGACCGCGGCCCGTGGCGACACGTTGGGGCGCCAGAACTGCACTACCGAGGTGGGCAGCAACCTCGTCGACGATATCTCGTCCCAGCCGACCATCAGCTTGCCGTGGGACTGAACGACCGACTGAACCCTCTCGATAAATCGCGTATACTGCGCGTCGCTGAGCTTCTTGACCTCGTCGCCGCCAATGTGAAGAAAGGGCCCGGGTGTGATCGCGCTCAGCTCCCGGATGACGTCTTCGATGAATCTGTAGGTGATGTCCGCGTCGACGCAGAGCGCGCTGAAGCCGACCTCGACGCCTGTGTACAGCGGGGGAGCTACTCCGTCACAGTTCAGCCCGGGGTAGGACGCGAGCGCCGCGTTGGTGTGCGCAGGCATGTCGATCTCCGGCACGACCATAACGAATCGCCTTCGCGCGTATTCCACGATATCGGCGTAGTCGGCCTGGGTGTAGAAACCGCCGGCTCCGCCCCCGACCGCCGTGCTTCCTCCATGTATTGCCAGGTTGGGCCACGACTTGATCTCGATGCGCCATCCCTGGTCGTCGGCGAGGTGCAAGTGCAGCCGGTTCAGCTTGTGCAGCGATATCAGGTCGATGAACCGCTTGACGTCAGCGGGCGGAAGAAAATGCCGGGAGACGTCGAGCATCATCCCGCGCCACGTAAACCGCGGAGCGTCTTCCACCCTCAGCGAAGGGATCGTCACGGCCTTGGCCACCGGCCCTGGGTGTTCCACGGATGACGGCAGCAGCTGCCTCAGCGACTGCACGCCGTAGAACAATCCGGCCGGGCGGGAAGCAGCTATGGTGACGC